>JAFRZQ010000201.1 GCA_017442465.1 Anaerotignum sp.
ATACAACCTTGATCCCTGCAGGCTCAAAAATAGTCTTGAAAGATTCAAAATGCTGATTTGCCAGCACTTCCGTCGGTGCCATAATGGCTGCCTGATAGCCATTCTGGATCGCCCAGTAGGCTGCCACCATAGCAACCGCCGTCTTACCGCTGCCCACATCCCCCTGCACAAGCCTGTTCATGATCTTGCCGGAGGTCATGTCTTTTTCCATTTCTTTCAGCACTCGCTTCTGGGCATTCGTCAGAGCAAAGGGCAGTAGTGCCTCCGCCTCCTGCAGGGCTTTTTTCTTTTTCAGCATAATGCCTTCCCCACTGTCTTCCAGGGTATTTTTCAGTTGGAACAATGCCGTCTGCAAAACGAATAATTCCTCAAAAACCAGTCGTCTTCTGGCATCATAAAAGCCCTGTTCCGTTTTCGGAAAATGGATATTTTCAATTGCAAAATTCCGTTCAGCCAGTTTATATTCTTTTCTGAGCCACAGTGGCAGCTCCTCCCGCATACCGCCACTCATCTGAGAAAGGGCCTCTTCCATCAGATTACGGAGCATTTTCTGAGAAATCCCCTCGGAAGCAGGATACACGGGAAGGATACGACCGCCGGCAAAATTTTCACCGATGCGTTCCACTTCGGGAGACAGGATTTCCTTCCTGCCGTATTTTTTCTGCAGTTTACCGCTGAAAAGATACCATTCGCCGATTTTCAGGCTGTTTTTCATATAAGGCTGGTTATACCAGAGCACACCCACAGAGCCGGTTTCATCGTATACCTTCATTCGGGTATAAACCAGTCTGCCATGCCGGCTGTTCTGTCCTTCTTCCTTCACCTGTGCCAGAAATGTGGAGGGTTCGTCCATGGGCAGGTCTGCGATTTTTACGATCTCGCTTCTGTCCTTATATTCTCTTGGATAATGGGTCAGCAGATCTTCGATGGTGCTGATGCCCAGTTTTTGCAGTTTTCGTTCTCTCTGTTCGCCGATGCCTTTCAGCATGGATACAGGACTGTTCCATTCCATAGATTTCTCCTCCTTTCTCATTCTAAAACAAAAGCATCGGAAAATCCGATGCTCTTGCAATCTTTCTTATTCTACAGAGATGATGTAATAATACAGGGGCTGACCGCCGGACTGTACTTCCACTTCACAATCAGGATAGTTTTCTTCGATGAATGCAGCCAGTTCTTCTGCACTTTCTTCTGTTGCATCAGCACCGTAATAGATACCGACCATTTCACTTTCATCCTTGATGGATGCTTTCAGCAGTTCTTTTGTGCCTTCCATAACATCTTCGGAAACCACTTCGATCTGGTCGTTCAGCATACCCAGAATGTTGCCTTCTCTGATTTCCTTATCGCCGATAGATGTATCCCTTACGGCATAAGTTACTGTTGCTGTATCTACCAGCTTGATGGCATCCTTCATCGCTGCTTCCATTTCATCGGGATCCGCATCTGCTTCGAAGCAGAACATTGCACTGATGCCTTCAGGTACAGAACGGGAAGGGATTACATGCAGTTTCTTGTCTTCGCTCAACGCTGCTGCCTGTTCTGCTGCCAGAATGATATTTTTGTTGTTAGGCAGTACGAAGATGTGATCTGCATTGATCTTATCCACTGCATTCAGGATATCTTCTGTACTGGGGTTCATTGTCTGGCCGCCTTCGATCACTTCGTCCACGCCCAGATTTTTGAAGATCGCTGTCAGACCTTCACCAGCGGAAATGGATACGAAGCCAACGTCTTTCTTAGGCTGCTCCACTGCAGGTGCAGCAGGTGCTGCTACAGGTGCGCTGGGCGCTGCTGCAGGTTCATTTGTGAAGCTGATTTTATTTGTATGCTGTTCACGCATATTATCGATTTTCAGACCTGTCAGGCTACCGATTGTCAGTGCTTTTTCGATTGCCAGACCGGGATGATCTGTGTGTACGTGGATTTTAATGATCTCATCATCTGCTACACAAACAACGGAGTCACCAATGGTACCCAGATAGTTTTTCAGACCTGTTGTTACTGTTTCATCAGCACCCTGCACGTTGATAAAGAATTCTGTACAGTAACCGAATGTGATGGATTCATTTTCAATGGAAGCCAGAGAAGCAAAGTCCATTTCGGGTGCAGCTGCTGTCGCATTCTGACCATCATTCAGTGTTACATGCTGATCACCAGCCATGAGCTGTTTCAGTGCGCCTTCCAGAATATACAGCAGGCCTCTGCCGCCGGCATCCACTACGCCAGCCTGTTTCAGCACGGGCAGCATTTCAGGAGTCTGTGCCAGCACTTCATGGCCATATTCAATGATGCCTTTCAGGAATACTTCGATATCTTCAGTTTCATCTGCCAGTTTTACAGCTGCTTCTGCACAGCCTCTTGCTACTGTCAGAATGGTACCTTCTTTGGGTTTCATTACAGCTTTGTATGCTGTCTTCACAGCCTGTTCTGCTGCTGCAGCCAGTTCTTTCACGCCTGCTTCTTCCATGCCTTCCAGGCCTTTTGCAAAACCACGGAACAGCTGAGAAGTGATAACGCCGGAGTTACCTCTGGCACCGCGCAGTGCGCCGCTGGATGCTGCTTTTGTTACGTCAGCTGCCATCAGAGAGCCTTTCTTTTCTGCTTCTCTTGCTGCAGCCATAACTGTCAGGGACATATTTGTACCTGTATCACCATCGGGTACAGGGAATACGTTCATTGCATCTACCAGCTGTTTATTTGCAGCCAGTTCGTTGGCGCCGGCGATGATCATTCTGCCAAGGCGGACGCCATTCAGTGTTGTTGTACTACTCACCTTTTGTTTCCTCCTCTTGCTCAGTTGTCGACTCTCACGCCGTCAACGAAAATATTCACATTTTCTACTTCCAGACCTGTCTGGTCTTCCACTGTGTATTTTACAGTGCTGATGATATTGTCTGCAATGGCGGAAATATTTGTACCGTATTCCACGATGATGTGCAGATCGATGGTCACTTTATTCGCATCGATAGACATTTTAATGCCTTTTGTCAGACTTTCCAGTTTCAACAGCTGAACCAGACCATCTTTCACATTTTTTGCAGCCATACCAACGATGCCGTAGCATTCGATAGCTGCATAACCTGCGATACGTGCAATTACTTCGCGGTCAATAGTAATAACGCCATATTCGTTTTCCAATTTTGCTGCCATAATGACCAGCCTCCTATTCTAAAACCATTGGCTAATTTTTTACAGATTCATAGATTCTATTAGTATACCACTCTTTATTCAATTTTGAAAGTATATTTTTCATATTTATAAAGAAAAAAACAGCGAAAATTCCTTGATTTCATCAACAATTTCCGCTGTTTTACATGCATTTCCGTTTTATCCTATATTAGAATTCTATACTAAAATGTCCGCCCTTTTCATCACTTTCCTCATCAATGGCAGAGGCGTTGCTTTCTCCATATGCAGGCTTTTCGATGGTGATATCATAATCACCCAAGATCCAGAAAGAAGGCATATGGAATTTCAATTCTACTTCCTTGCTTTCCAGATCTTTCAGGTAAAGCCTTGTTCCGGCTGTGTACGCATCATCTGCCGCATCCAGACCTTCAGATCCGTACCATCCATTCCCCAAATAATCCAGCTTTACACTGTACATCTGCCGCTGTCCTTCTTTTGGAGTTACACGATAAACGATATCCACCACGGCTGCAGGAGAGATCTCCGGATTGATTGTATCCCGATTATCATATTCTCCGTTTTCCCTTGCCACATGAACGATCTCTACCGTTCCGTATGCAAAATCGAATCGGGGCAGATTTTTTGTGATCACCCCGCCGTCCTCCGGCAAAGGCAGCACAAAGGAATAATTTTCCGTGTTCGTTCCCGTCAATGTCGGCAAATGAAACCGCAAAGGAAAATCTTCTTCAGAACCTTCATACCAGAATTTCACGCCATTTACTATATTTTTATATTTTTCGTATTTCAGCTGTTTTCCGTCTGCATTTTCCACATACATTCTTTCTTCCATATCATACTGATAAGGAATATCCACAATAAAATATCTGTTTCTGTTTTCCCGTGCCAGTTTTACTTCCTCAGAGGGAATGATGA
>JAFRZQ010000202.1 GCA_017442465.1 Anaerotignum sp.
CAATGCGGCGCTGGAGGCGGCCATGCATCCGGATATGAGTTTCATCGAACAGGGCGTTATGTACTTCTGCGCCACCGATCCCAACACGGATGAACTGGCGTTCGCCGTCACCCGCGAAGAACACGAACGCAATGTGGCCCAGTATCAGCAGATGTGGGCGGCATACGATGCGCTCATGGGTTCCCGCTGAGGACGTGCACGGAAAAACAATTGAAGAATAGAATGTAGGGCAGACTTCCCAAAAGGAGGAAAGCCCTATGTTTTTTGAGGAAATCCTGCTCTATCTTGCCGAAAGCGCATGGGCGCTGATCCTGCACCTGTCCTCCGGAGGCTCATTCCCAAAACCGCTGAAGCCGGATGAGGAGGCGGAGCTGGTGAACCGCATGTTCGCAGGGGACGACGCTGCCCGGGACCGTCTCATTGAGCACAACCTGCGGCTGGTTGCACACATCGCCAAGAAATACAGTCATTCCACCGACGATACGGACGATCTGATTTCCATCGGCTCCATCGGGTTGATCAAAGCCGTACATACCTTCAAACCGGAGGCGGGGAAGCTGACCACCTATGCGTCGCGCTGTATCGAAAACGAGATACGCATGCACCTGCGCGCGGTGAAGAAGCTGCGCACCACATCCACCATGAGCGACAGCGTCAGCCGCGATCGGGAGGGAAACGAGGTGCAGCAGGAAGATATGGAAAATAAAAAAAGTGAAATGAAGCAAATACTATGGAACTGGGGAAAGGCCATGGAACGATTTCGCTGGAAAGAAGAGGAACTGGAAAGGCTGCAGGAAGTACATGAACTACAGAAAAAGGTGGCGGGAGAAGGAGAATATTCCAAAGCGGAATGGGAAGAAGTGGAGAAGGAATACCTGAGCCAGAGGCGACGGCTGCGGATAGAGATGGTAGAGATCCTTCGGCAGCAGGCCTGGACGGACAAAATGATATGCAGGCTGAATATGGACGAACAAGCCTTTGTGCAGATGCGGTTTGAAAAAGGATATGGATTTGAATATATCGGGATGAAAATGCATCTGAGCAGGGCAACGGTATTTCGGATGCAGAACAGAGTACTGGAAAAAATCTGCCTGCTGCAGGAGGAAGATGAGGCCGCATGAGAGCAGGATGAGACGCTATGAGAGGCGGAAAAGGGTATGCTGTGGATGCAGTGGAGAAAGGAGGCGATGCGAATGTGGCAGAAAAACAAAAACTGACGGAGAAGCAGAGGATGTTCTGCAGGCTATGTGCTGCGGGGGTGAAGCCATTGGAGGCAGCGAAAAAGGCCGGATACCGAAATGTATACGGAAGTACCGGAGATTTGCTGCGGAATGAGCGGATACAGCAGGAGATCAAAAGGCTGCAGGGACAGGAAGCAGAAGAACGGCTGACAACGCAGAAAGAAGAAGAAACGCCGGCAGAAAAAGAGGAAATCCTCTGTTTTCTGACAGAAGTGATGCGGGATAACGAAGAAGCTGACCTGAAAACAAGGATGAAAGCGGCAGAACTGCTTGGAAAACGAGAGAGCCTGTTTGAAAAAGGAAAAGGAGCCGAAGAAAAATGCCGCGTGGTCATCGTGGATGATATTCCATGAGGGTAAAGGAAACGAGACTGAGCGGATGCATTGGGGAGGGCTTTTACGGGCTGCACAGAGACATTCGGAATGGCGAACATACCCATTACTGGCTGAAGGGCGGCCGGGGCAGCGGGAAATCCTCATTCATATCTATCGAGATATTGCTGGGACTGATCGCGGATGAGACGGCGAATGCGGTCGTGATCCGGAAGGTGGCGGCTAACCTGAAGGACAGCGTATTCGAGCAGATGAACTGGGCCATTCGGACTTTGGGTGTGGAGGACGAATGGGAACGGAAAATGAGTCCGCTGGAACTGGTGCGAAAAGGAACAGGACAGAGGATCCTTTTCAGGGGATGCGATGATCCGAGGAAGCTGAAATCGGTGAAATTCCAGAAGGGTTATGCCAAGTATATCTGGTATGAGGAAGCCGATGAATTCAGCGGGATGACGGAAATTCGAAGCATGAATCAGAGCCTGATGCGGGGCGGCGAGGAATTTCGGGTGTTTTATAGTTTTAATCCACCAAAATATGCACGAAGCTGGGTAAATCAGGAGACGGCGGAGGAGAGAAAAGACAGGATGGTGCATCACAGCACATATTTGGAGATGAAGGAAGAATGGCTGGGAGGTCAGTTTCTGGCAGAGGCAGAGTACATACGGAAACGGCATCCGGAAACCTACCGACATGAATATCTGGGGGAAGTGACGGGAGGTGGAGGAGAAGTATTTCGGAATCTGACTTTGCGGGAAATCGCTGATGGAGAGATCGCTTCCTTTGATCGTATCAGCCGTGGACTGGACTGGGGGTATGCCGTAGACCCACTGCATTATACGGTGAACCATTACGACAGGACAAGAAGGCGGCTGTATATCTTCTATGAACTGCGGGCACAGGGGATGTCGAACCGAAGACTGGCAGAGGAGATCATGAAGGAGAACCAAAGCCGACGAGAGGTCATCTGCGACAGTGCAGAGCCGAAATCCATTGCGGAGATGCGAGGGTATGGCATTCTGGCGGTGGGGGCGAAGAAAGGGCCTGACAGTGTGTATTACGGCATCAAGTGGCTGCAGGACCTGGAGGAAATTATTATCGACCCGAAGCGGTGTCCGGAAACGGCAAGGGAGTTTGGCGGATACGAATACGAAGCCGATGGGAGAGGCGGCTGGAAGGCCGCGTTTCCTGACAGAGAGAATCATGCCATTGATGCGGTGAGATACAGCAGAGAGGATGATATGCGGCATGTGCGGGTCAGATAAGAGAAAGGAGAAGGGGAATTTGTTTATTACGGAGATGGAGCTCTTGAAAGCAAGGCTGGCGGCGGGGAAACGCCTGAATGACAGCCATATCCTGAAAGAAATCATTCAGGATGACAGGAACAGCGAGAAGAAAAAGCGGATGGCAGAGGGCGAACGATACTACTGCGGGGAGCATGATATCCTGCTGAAGGATTTTCGCAGAAGCCCTGTTTCTGAAACAGGAAAAGACGGGGAGGAAAGCATGCAGATGTTTTTCAACCCAAACCGAAGCAATCACCATTGTGTGAATCCATTTCATCATACGCTGGTGGCGCAAAAGACAGCGTATCTGGTGGGGCGTGAACCTACCATTACAGTGAAAGGCGGCAATGAGGATTTTGAAAAGGCACTGGCAGAAATGGCCGATGAAACTTTCAACGGAATGCTGCAGAAATGGCTGACAGGGGCAGCCAACAAAGGGGTGGAATATCTCCATGTTTATTATGACGAGGAGGGGGTATTCCGATATTGCATCGTGCCGGCAGAAGAGGTCATTGTGGTATACGACGAGGTGTATCAGCAGAATATCAGAGAGGTCATTCGATATTATGACATCAAGGTGCTGGACGGTGGCAGAGAGAAAACAAAACGCCGTGTGGAATGGTGGACGGATGAAA
>JAFRZQ010000203.1 GCA_017442465.1 Anaerotignum sp.
GCCCAGACACGACTGGTATCAGGGAATGTTATATGAAAAGGATCAGCATTAACAGCTGATCCTTTTCAGATTGTTGACAAAAGCCACATTTCTGGAAGCGTAGCTTCAGGAACGGTGGCTTTTTTCGCACTTCTGAGTCAAGCCTGCTAATATGGCAGAACTTAACAAAAGAAAAAGAGATCTTACGCTCATCTCTCCATTTCCATATCCCTAATTTCTTCAGATTATGACAGGCAAAAATAATCAGCGCCTGATGCTGATTCTTCTTTAACCCCCTTACTCTGGTATATCTTAACCCATGGTTCTCCTTGGCATCCCCAAAGACTCTTTCAATTGTTTCTTTTCTTAAAGGATAAATCTCTTTCCATTCCTTGGTATGACGATATTCATCTGCTTCTTTACGATAATGTTCCCATATATGAACAAATATAGTCTTTGTCGCCTTCTTTGTACACGCATCCTTTAACGGGCAGCCTTCACAGCTTTTACAGCGATATTGCCGATATCCATCTCTGTTAGTCGTTACATATTCTAATATGCATCCCTGCGGACAAATATAACTGTCGCTTTCTTCATCATATTGGAAATCAGCTTTTCTTATCGCCTTCTTTTCCCCCATCGGCCTATGATACGGAAGGACCGGCTGCTCTCCATTTTTATATATCGCCCTGCAGATATGACCGACATTGTATCCTGCATCCAAACATACATTCTTTATTCTATCTTTGAATTTTTCTTCTAATACATTGTATGCTTCGTAAAACGAAACACTGTCATGCACATTACCTGGTACTGTCACACTTGCCAGCACAAAATTATTCTTGTCACAGAACGTCTGATGACTATACGCAAAACATTTCTCATGTTCTCCCTTATGATACAGCCCGCTTTCTGGATCCGTTGTACTTTCTTTGATATGTTTTGTTTCCCCCTTAACTTCGATCTCCTGTCCTTCTGCATCAAAGTCCAGTTCTGTTTTGCCTACTTCCTTAAGTTCCTTTTTATTATGCTTGGCGCGATCTTCATTGATCTCATTAAGCAGTTCTTCTTCATATACTTTTCTGGTGATCTCTACTTCTTTATCGTTAGCTTTGCGTTTATTCGCTGATGCTTTCTGATGCGTTGAATCTCCAAATACCGCGCTTACATCTACATAGCCTTTTCGTATTGCCTGTTCAAGTATATGGTCAAATATCTCATTAAATACTTCACTATCACCATATCGCCGTATATAATTCTGGCTCCATGTCGAATAGTTTGGCACCGCTTCATCCAGTGATATTCCTAAGAACCATCTGTATGCCAGATTTACCTTTATCTCCTCACATGTTTTCCTCATTGAGTTGATCCCAAAACTGTAATTGATAAAGATCATCTTAAACAATATCACCGGATCTATCGATGGTCTGCCAAATTCTGAATACAGACTTTTTACTTTACCATATATAAAGTTCCAATCTATCGCATCTTCCAGCTTTCTGACTAAATGATTATATGGTACATATTCTTCGATCGTTCCTAATAAAAAGCCAAATTCCTTGGCATTGTTTCTCTTTGTCATTGCCATTCTTTTTTTCCTCATTTCTAACCTTCTTTATTTTACCATCTTTCCCATTATAAAAGGAGCAGTCTATCGGCTATTTTGGTTAGAAATGAGATTTTCTGCTCCTTTTTTATTATACATCTTTTCCTTGGCACTGTTGCATTTTTTCCTACTTTGTCAACAGGCTGAAAGGTGCTGAAATTCAGCACCTTTTTCTTTTACAGGTTATCTTCGGTATACTGCAGATTGGCGATTTTGCCGTCAGGTCTTACGTTGTGTTCGTTTACTCCCTTGGCAATGTAGGATACTCTGCCAAACAGGCCTTCAGATCTGATCCTATCATCCTTATCTGACAGGATTTCCTCGC
>JAFRZQ010000204.1 GCA_017442465.1 Anaerotignum sp.
ATGGAAAGCGCAAAGGAGAAGGGCTGACCAACGAACATCCAGACGATAGTTGCGATGATGGCAATGGTGATGACCACGGGTACAAAAATGCCGCTGACTGTATCTGCCAGTTTGGCGATAGGTGCCTTGGACGCACTGGCTTCTTCTACCAGAGAGATGATTTGAGAAAGGGTGGTATCATTGCCGACGCGAGTGGCTTCCATTTTAAAGAAGCCTGTTTTATTCACTGTTGCGCCGATGACCATATCGCCGACCTGTTTATCCACGGGAATAGATTCGCCGGTGATAGCACTTTCATCCACCGCAGAGAAGCCTTCGATGATCTTGCCGTCTACGGGAATGCTCTGACCGGGACGAACAATTACGATATCGCCCACTGTCACCTGTTCCACGGGGATCTCCTGTTCCTTTCCGTTTCGCAGAACAGTCGCCATTTTCGGTGCCAGATCCATCAGTTTGCTGATGGCTTCAGAAGTCTTGCCTTTGGAGCGAGTCTCCATGTATTTCCCCACCGTGATAAGGGTCAGAATCATTGCTGCCCCTTCCAGATACAGCTCCATGCCGTAATGATGGGCCATTTCCAGATCACCATGGCCCAGATGATAGCCAATGGCATAAATAGCGAAAATGCTATAAATATAGGAAGCCGCAGAGCCCAGAGCCACCAGAGAGTCCATGTTAGGGGCTCTGTTTGCCAGTGCTTTGAAGCCGACAGTGAAGAATTTTCTGTTGATGATGAGGACAGGCGTTGCCAGCAAAAGCTGGGTCAGGGCAAAGGACATGATGTTTTCGTTGCCTGTCAGGATAGAGGGCAGGGGCGCCCCCATCATATGCCCCATGGAAATATAGAACAGGGGGATCAGGAAGCAGAAAGAGGAGATCAGGCGGTTGCGCATGATTTTCATTTCCTCCAATGCTACGTTTTTGGGTGGTTCTGCCGATGCGGAAGCATTTTTTGCACCCTGCAGGCTTGCGCCGTAGCCGCCGCTTTTTACGGCATTGATGATATCATCGGTATTTAATGCGTTTTCGTCGTATTCCACGACCATACTGTTCTGCAATAGGTTTACATTGACGGAATCGATACCCTCCAGCTTGCAGACTGCCTTTTCCACATGGGCAGAGCAGGCGGAGCAGGTCATCCCCGTCACATCAAATTTCTGTTTCATATCGGAACACCTCCGTTTATTTCATCAGTTTCTGTAATGTCTGCACCAGTTCGTCCACGGTTTCATTTTTCCCGCTTTTGATGTCATCCATCACGCAGGTACGGATATGATTTGCCAGAAGTTCCCGGTTGAAGGCATTCAGTGCCGCCTGAATGGCACTGACCTGTGTCAGGATATCTACGCAATAGGCATCGGTTTCTACCATTTTGCGGATGCCCCGTACCTGCCCTTCGATACGGCTCAGACGATTGATAAGGGCTTTATATTCTTCATCAGAACGATGTTTCTTTTTCTGTGAACAACAACAGTTATTTTCCATACTACACCTCCGGATACCCCTTAGGGGTATTTTGTTTCAGTATATACCCCTTAGGGGTATTTGTCAATAAATATTTCCTACTTGATAAATATGAATCATCTTGCGAATGCCGATGGCCTGTGCTAGACTGGAATCAGAAATGGAGGGATTCAAATGAAACAAGGACATCCTATGAGAAGAGCGGACAGACTGGTTTCCGAGGAAAAGGCCAGAGAGATCATGGAAAACGCCGAATACGGCATTTTTATGACTGCTGATGCAGAAGGGCAGCCCTATGGTGTTGCCGTTTCCCATGTGGTGGATGGAGATAAAATTTATTTCCACTGTGCGGCAAACGTGGGCAGAAAAATCGAAAATATCAAGGTGAACAATAAGGTATGCATGAATTTTACCTGTAATACATTCGTAGACGGTGAAAACTATACCCACCGTTACGAAAGCGTGGTGGCGGAAGGCATTGCAGCGATTGTGGAAGACAGAGAAGAAAAATACCACGCCCTGCAGCTGATCGCGAAAAAATATGCACCTATGTCCTTTAAGGATTCTGATGACTATATCCTGCCAAAGATGGATGTTACAGGTGTAGTGCGTATGGATATCGAAACGATGTCTGGAAAAGTAAATGCACGCTAAAAGGATTGAAAACAAGAAAAACCCGTTCTCATTTGAGAACGGGTTGATTTTTTTATTGCAGGATATATACGGGAACGTTTCTTACGCCCCAGCCATATGCTTCGGATTTTGTCATATAGCAGACATCCACGCGGTTGCCTTTGATGGCGCCGCCGGTATCTTCCGCAACGGCTACACCATAACCGGGGATATAAACTCTTGTGCCCAGAGGGATCACACTAGGGTCTACGGCGATAACGCCTTTTCTTACGGTCGTGCCTGTGGCTGTAATGTTATTGCAGCCTGGATCATAGGGAGTATAGGCAGTTACTCTTGCATTGATCTGATTTGTATAAGCATGACCGTTGATAACGCCGGTCGTGCCGAATTCCACGATTTTATTCTGGACAGGAGTCGTTACCTTTTCTTCCACAAATGTTGTCTGGATCAGATCACGGCCATGATAAATTTCTTTGCTGATGATGGCAGAAACGCCGTTTTTGCCTTCCTGCACCACTTTGGTCGTGCCGATTGCCATATTCACGTTGGGACGCTGGATCGTTTCGAAGGGAACATCCTTTGTTTCTGCTACGATTTTTTCTGTAACAGAGGTCAGAGAAATGGTCATCATCGCTTCGACGGGATCGCTTTCCTCTGCGTCGTTTAAGATATATTCTGTGCCGATGGTGTTGTCCAGATCATCCAGCAGTTCGCCGATGGTCGTTTTGTCTGTATTTACCATTCTGGGCGCGCCGTCGATGTTGATGACAACAGATTGCATATTCGTTTTGCTGTAAGCAGATGCTGTTCCGCAGCCGATTACCAATATAAATACTACGATTGCAAGTACTCTAAGATGTGTTTTCATTTTTACCTCCTTGAGCGGGCCGTACTGCCTTGTGAGTGGGAAAGCAGGGGATTCCGTTCTTTGTCGTTATTATATGATAGACATTCTTATGCCTTTTCTCGTCCCTGAATGGGGGACGGTCGGTCGTATTTACACGGGGAGTCGTCACTTCCGCATAATTGTTTACGCCTGTTTTTTCTTCTTAACATAGGAAAAGATATACCATTTCTGATATATCTTACGCTTCCTACGGTCAATATATTAACACATTTGTAACAATTTTGCAACCTTTTTTAAGAACTTAGTGGGTTTTTGCGAGGAATTGTATACAAAAAACCGAATTTCAAGGCTATTTGTTACTTTAAGAACAGATCCTCTGCGTTCTTTTTGGTGATTTCGGCTACTTTTTCGGGAGTTAAGCCTTTGATTTCAGCAATTTTTTCTACGACATATTTCAGGTTGCTGGAGTCATTGCGTTTGCCTCTGTTGGGGGCAGGTGCCAGATAGGGGCAGTCTGTTTCGATCAGGATGCTTTCGATGGGGATGGCTTCTACCACTTCCACCAGTTTTTTCGCATTGGGGAATGTTACCACGCCGCCAACGCCGATATGGAAGCCCATCTTCACATAATCCTTCGCCATTTCCGCAGAGCCGGAGTAGCAGTGGATGGAACCACGGCGTACCTTGGAACGTTCGATGATATCGAAGGTATCCTGAGAAGCTTCTCTGGAATGGATAACAACGGGAAGACCTGTTTCCTCCGCTAGTCTCAGCTGCTGGATGAACCAGAAACGCTGATATTCACGGGGGTGGGTATCATAATGATAATCCAGACCGATTTCGCCGATGGCTACCACTTTTTTGTGTTCGCTCAGTTTTCTCAGTTTTTCGATGGTCTGAGAGGACATATCGTAGAGTTCGTGGGGATGTACGCCGACGGCAGCGTAAATATAGTCGTATTTATCCGCCATGCGTACGCTCATTTCAGAGCTTTTTACATCACAGCCGATATTGATGATATGACTTACCCCGGAAGCAGGGAGAAGCTCCTTCAGGAGCTCCTCTCTATCTTCTCTGAATCTGCGATCGTCATAGTGAGCGTGAGATTCAAAATATTTCATTTTTGAAATCAGCTGATTGCGCTGCCGCTTTCGAAGTTTTCATCCAGTGTTGTCAGGATAGACAGTTTGCCGTCGCTGTCTTCTGCACACAGGATCATACCCTGGCTGATTTCGCCCATCATTTTTCTGGGTGCCAGGTTGTAAGCTACTACGACACGTTTGCCAACCAGTTCGCCGGGAGCGTATGCGCCTTTGATGCCGGAGAAGATGACTCTTTCTTCATCACCGAATTTTACTACGTTTCTCAGCAGTTTTTTGGATTTGGGCACTTCGTTGGATTCGATCACTTCGCCCACTTTCAGCTGAACCTTGCAGAAGTCGTCGATTGTGATTTCTGCGGGATATTCAGGTTCTTCATGAGCAGGAGCTTTCGCTTCTTCTTTCTTGGGTTCTTCTTCTTTTTTAGGCTGGTTTGCGATGGATGTTGCCTGAGATGCTTTGATGGCAGCTTCCAGTTCAGCCAGTTCTTTCTTCATATCGATACGAGGGAACAGTGTTTCACCTTTCTGAACAGCCAGTTCTGCAGGCAGAACGCCCCATGTTTTTGTTGTTTCCCATTCTGTTGCTTCCGCAGGAATGTTCAGCTGTGCCCAGATCTTAGCGGGTGTCAGAGGCATGAAGGGCTGGATCAGGATAGATACGATGCGGATCGCTTCTGCAACGTTGTACAGAGCGTTAGCCAGTTCGCCTTTTTTCGCTTCGTCTTTGCACAGTACCCAGGGCTGTGTTTCGTCGATATATTTGTTTGTTCTGCGGATCAGGTTCCAGATTTCAACCAGAGCGTCGGAGAACAGCATGTTGTCCATTTTTTCTTCCACAACAGGGATCACGGATGCTGCCATTGCTTTCAGGTCTGCGTCGAATTCGGATTCTACTCTGTCTGCGGGCAGTGTGCCGCCGAAGTATTTTTCGATCATACCGCATGTTCTGGAAACCAGGTTGCCCAGGTCGTTTGCCAGGTCGGAGTTGATTCTCTGGATCAGAGCTTCGTTTGTGAAGTTGCCGTCCTGACCGAAAGCGATTTCTCTCAGCAGGAAGTAACGGATGGCATCTACGCCGTATTTTTCGCACAGAACAACGGGGTCAACAACGTTACCAACGGATTTGGACATTTTGCCGCCGTTGATTACCAGCCAGCCGTGACCGAATACCTTCTTAGGCAGAGGCATATCCATAGCCATCAGCATTGCGGGCCAGATGATCGCATGGAAACGAACGATTTCCTTACCTACAACGTGAACATCTGCGGGCCAGTATTTCTGGTAGTCTTCATCATGATCTGTACCCCAGCCCATAGCTGTTACGTAGTTGGACAGAGCATCGATCCATACATATACGATATGACCGGGATCGAAATCTACAGGTACGCCCCATTTGAAGGATGTACGGGAAACACACAGATCTTCCAGACCGGGTTTCAGGAAGTTTGCGATCATTTCGTTCTGACGTGTGTTGGGCTGCAGGAATTCGGGGTTTTCTTCGTAATATTTGATGATTCTGTCGCCGTATTTGGACAGTTTGAAGAAGTAGCTTTCTTCTTTCAGCAGTTCTACATCACGGCCGCAGTCAGGGCATTTGCCGTCTTTCAGCTGTGTTTCTGTGAAGAAGGATTCACAGGGTGTGCAGTACCAGCCTTCGTAGGAAGATTTGTAGATATCGCCTTTGTCATACAGGGCTTTGAAGATTTTCTGTACAGCTGCGATATGGTAATCGTCTGTTGTACGGATGAATCTGTCATAGGAAATTTCCATCAGTTTCCACAGGTCTTTGATGCCTGCTACAACTTTGTCTGTGTATTCCTTGGGTGTCATGCCCTGGCCGTTTGCGATTCTTTCGATTTTCTGGCCATGTTCGTCTGTACCTGTCAAGAACATAACGTCATAGCCGCGCAGTCTTTTGTAACGTGCCATTGTGTCAGTTGCTACTGTGCAGTAGGAATGACCGATGTGCAGTTTATCGCTGGGATAGTAAATGGGTGTGGTAATATAGAATTTTTCTTTTGCCACGATGATCTCTCCTTTTGTTAAATAATAAAAAAGCCGTCCTCTCTTCCGAAAGGACGGACATATTTGCCGTGTTACCACCTAACTTCATTTTTCCCTCGCGGGAAAAACCTCTGTGAGTAAATCATTACTCTTCTCTGTAACGGGAGAACCCGTCGCAGCCTAGTGTTTTTTGAAAACATTCGGTGCGAAGCTCCAAGGCCATCTTCGGTGATTCTTCTGCGCCCCTTTCCAGCTGCCGGGGCTCTCTGTCAGCAGAAGGAGACCACGTACTCTCCTTTTCTTAGCTGTTTTCCTAATAGAAAATATTCTACTATTTTTCTGTATTTCTGTCAACGGATACATGGAAAAATAAGGCGTGAACGAAAAGAAAACCCCATTCTTCAGAATGGGGTTCTAAGGTTTTTATTTCTTTTCTTTTGCTTTTTTGGATTCTTTCTGCATGGTGCGGTTTACGCTTGCAGCCATTTTTTCGCCCCATGTCTTTTTCTTTTTGTCTTCCAGGTTCATACCTACGATACCTACGATGTACATACCTGCCAGTTCCACTTTTACATTTTTCTTCACAGGCATTACGTTGAAGACGGGTTTGTCGCACATCAGAGTTACGATCTGGGGACCAACCTTAGCGCGTACCAGAAAAGCTTTTTTTGCTTTTGCCTTTTTGGGCAGCTGTTCAAAAACAGCTTTGGGCATATTGGATGCGGAAGGTTTTTCGTTTTTCTTGTCGATAACAAAGATCTGTACAGTCTGACGGTTTGCGTCAATAAAATCCTGTGCCTGGATCATCTGACCCATAGCTTTTCTGTTTGCGCGGTAAGCAAAGAAGATGCCAACAGCAAGCAGGACGATGATGATAATCAAAATATCAGAAGCGTTCAAAATAGTTCCTCCTTTATAACAAAGCATGCAAAACGATTCGTTTCACAGTAATTTTTCACATTTCACTATTCTACCATTGTTTTTTCATTTAGGGAAGTAAAAATAACGATTTTTTTCGATTTTTTTCATAAAAACC
>JAFRZQ010000205.1 GCA_017442465.1 Anaerotignum sp.
ATTCATCCGGAACCTATTGATTTTTCTGTGATCACTGTGGGGATTCTGGTGGCATCAGTATTGGTGAAACTGTGGATGTCCATGTTTTTCGGCACATTGGGCAAAAAAATCAATTCACTGACATTGCAGGCAACTTCTGTAGATAGCAGAAATGACGTGGTGTCTACAGTGGCAGTTCTGGCGGGTTGTGTAGTTGGTTATCTGCTCCATGTGAATATTGATGGGTATGTGGGACTACTGGTGGCATTCTTTATCCTGTATTCCGGCTTTGGTATGGTGAAAGAAACGATTTCACCATTGCTGGGAGAACAGGCTGATGAAGAGCTGGTAGGCAAAATTAAAAAGATGGTACTCTCCAGTGAAGAAGTGCTGAACGTACACGATCTCTTGATCCATGATTACGGTCCGGGCAGATGTTTTGCATCTATTCATGCAGAACTGGATGCAAGATTGGATCCTATGGAAGTCCATGATATCCTGGATGATATTGAATGTACTGTTCTGGATAGATTGAATGTGCATTTGGTAATCCATTATGATCCGGTTTTGCCTGATGATACAGAATGGAAAGAAATGTATGATTTAATCGGGGAAATCATTGAAGAAGTGGCGCCGGAAGTGAATCTGCATTGCTTCCGTATGGTGGGCGGTGCAAAACAGAAAAAACTGGTGTTTGACCTGATGGTTCCCTATGATTCGGAAAAAACGAATCAGGTATTGCAACAGGAAATCAACAGAGCACTTGCGGCAAGGAACAAAAACTATGGAACGATCATTCGTTTCGACGGAAAAGAATAAAAAAGCGAGAAAATGGATAAAACCATTTTCTCGCTTTTTTATTACAATTTTCCTTCTTTTTTCAGATATTCCAGAAAGGCTTCCAACCCTTCCGTGATATCATCGTAAGTTACATCGAAATCGCCGGTATACCAGGGGTCTGCGATGTCTCTGGGACGGTCGGAGAAATCCAGAAGGCGGTAAACCTTATGGTCTGGATCTTCCTTGATCTGACGCATCAGATTGGGGATGTTATAGCGTTCTGCAACCAGCAGATAGTCATATTCGTCATAGTCTGCTTTGGTGACCTGTCTGGCGTGATGCATGGAGCAGGAAATCCCCACAGAGGCAAGTTTGCGTTTGGCAGGGGGATAGACACCGTTGCCGATCTCTTCGCGGCTGGTGGCCGCAGAAGCGATGTGGAAGCAGTCGGAAAGCCCTTTTTTCTGCACCATATCACGGAAAAGGTACTCAGCCATTGGGGATCTGCAAATATTGCCGTGGCAGATCATCAGTACATTGATCATATATATCACCTTTCTATTGTTTAACCTTTTTTATAAAGCCATTTTGCATTGACTATACTCAGTTTGTTCATGGTTTTTGCCCAGAAATCCGTGCCGAAAACCACAGCCAGAAGCAGGGAAACCAATAACGTTTCGATTACTGAGATATATTCATTCTGACTCAAAATGCTGTAAAATCCGCCATAGATCAGGAAATCCTTAAAGAACCGATGCAGGACATAGATCCCAATGGTATTCTTTCCGAGTTTGGCAAGGAATGTTTTCCCTCTGGGGCAAAGGGCAAACAGCCCGAACAGGATAAACACTGTCACTGCCATCCAAAGGATGCAGGTCAGGGGAGCCATATGATAGTACCAGTCTCCCAGTTTCAGCAGTTTGCTGTAAGGAGAAACCCCGAAGAAAAATACACCGATCCATTTTTTGATCGCTCTGCCTTTCCATGTAATGAGGAAAGCAGAGAGAA
>JAFRZQ010000206.1 GCA_017442465.1 Anaerotignum sp.
GCTTCCTTCCCCATGGCCATATAGCCTTTGGCAGAAGAAAGATGGCAACCGATATAAAACATCTGTTGTCCTCCTTAACCGATATAATAAACGATATTGGTAAATTCCGTCATGATCTCACCGCGGTTCAGATAGGTATGGGGCTGGGTGCAGTCAAAGTGGATAAAGTCCCCTTCTTTCAGCACATATTCCTCCCCCGCATAAAGCAGTACCATTTCCCCTTTTGTCACCAGCACATACTCGTGGGTCTTATGGCCGTGACCTTCGGAAGTAAACTCCCCGTTCACATCCAGTTCACTGTTGAAAAATTCAAAATCCCGGGCAGGATTGGCTGTGCTGTAGTGGTATACGCGGTAACCTTCATGTTCCACCAGGGCACTTTCATTCTTACGGATCACCAGGGGCGCTTCGATCTGTTCGTCGATCAGTTTTGTATAGGAAACCTGCAGACCGGAAGCGATCTTCCAGAGGGTATTGATGGTAGGGCTGGATTCACCCTTTTCGATCTGGCTCAGCATCACCTTGCTGACACCGGAAAGTTCAGACAATTTCCCCAGACTCAGATTTCGTTCCGCCCGCAGGCGTTTTAGGTTCATAGCAATGATTTCATTGAGTTGCATCAAGTTTCCCCCTTTCATATGTTATTAGTATATCACAAATTCAGAAAAAATCGAGTTTCTTCTTGAAAGACGCCTTTTTCAGCCGTATAATGAACAGCGTTGACAAAAACTTACAGAAAAATATAGGTAACTGCTTATGAATAAAGAAAAACTCATCGCTTTTTTCAAAAAAGAAACCATCCTGTGCATTTCCGGGGTGCTGGCATTTGTTTCTGCCTTCATCATCCCGCCGGATGCAGGATATATCGAATACTGTGACGTTCGGGTACTGGTGCTCCTGTTCTGCCTGATGGCCGTCATGGGCGGCTTCCAGCAGCTGGGGGTATTCGACCGAATGGCGAACCTCCTTCTGGCAAGGGCCAGAAAAATGCGTCAGCTGGCCACCACGCTGGTCATGCTGTGCTTCTTCTCCGCCATGTTCGTCACCAATGACGTAGCCCTCATCACCTTCGTCCCCTTCACCATCATGCTGCTGGAAAGGGCGAACCTGAGAGAAAAAATGATCCCCTTCATCGTGCTGCAGACCATTGCCGCCAACCTGGGCAGTATGCTGACGCCTGTGGGCAACCCCCAGAATCTGTTCCTGTATACCATCTCCGGTATGGGCATGGGCGAATTTTTCGCCGTAACGGTGCCTTATGTGGCAGTGTCCTACTTCTTCCTGTATGTATTCTGCTATTTTCAGGGCAGAACGCCCCTTGTAACAGAAAAACAGGAGCCGAAGAAACAGTGGACCGTTCATGATAAGGTATTCCTTATCGCATTGGGGCTGCTGTTCCTGTTCTGTCTGCTGGCAGTGTTTCGCATTGCGCCCTATCAGGCGATCCTGGTCATTATTCTTGTGTGGTTCCTTTTCTTCCAGAAAGGGATTCTAAAAGGTCTGGACTACAATCTGCTCCTGACCTTCGTATTTTTCTTCGTTCTCATCGGCAATCTGGGGCGCATCCCCGTCATCCGCGAAACTTTACAGAACCTGCTCCTTGGCAGAGAAGTCATCGTATCCTTCCTGGCCAGCCAGTTTATCAGTAATGTGCCTGCGGCTGTGCTCCTTTCCGAATTTACAACGGCTTATGACGCCCTCATCGCAGGGGTGAATATCGGCGGTCTGGGTACACTGATCGCCTCCATGGCCAGCCTCATCTCCTACAAATATTACGCCCAGGCAGAAGGGGCAAAAATAGGGAAATACATGCTGCAGTTCACATGGATGAATATCCTCTTTGAAGTCATCCTTCTGGCGGTATATTTCCTGTTACCCTATGTACCGGAGATCCATATCGCAGACTTCTTCAAATAAACAAAAGAAAAGCCTCATGTCACTAAGACATGAGGCTTATTTTTATGCTTGCTTATTTTTCAGCGGGCAGTTCCTTTGCGCCGTATGCTTTACGGATCACCATAACAACTACGATCATGGAGATCAGAGCGATAGGCAGACAGATCAACCAGTTCTGAACGAAACCAGCGATCACATAGTTTACTGCGGATACCGCTGCAACAGTCAGAGCGTAAGGCAGCTGTGTGGAAACGTGGTTCACGTGGTCACACTGTGCACCTGTGGAAGCCATGATTGTTGTATCGGAGATAGGGGAGCAGTGGTCACCACAAACCGCACCAGCCAGAGTCGCTGCTACTGTAATGATGAGCAGTTCGCTGGAAGGGTCCATGATAGGCACTACGATAGGCAGCAGGATACCAAATGTGCCCCAGGATGTACCTGTTGCAAATGCCAGGAATACAGCGATGCAGAATACGATCACAGGGATCAGGTTTGTCAGTACGCCTGTGCTGTTTTCCAGGATACCAGCTACGAATACGTCAGCACCCAGCAGACCTGTAACGCCGGACAGTGTCCATGCGAATGTCAGGATCATGATCGCGGGAACCATTGCTTTGAAGCCTTCGGGCAGGCAGTCCATGAACTGACGGAATGTCAGAACCTTACGAGGGATGTACAGGAAGAATGTGATGATCAGCGCTGCAGCGGAGCCCAGCAGCAGACCAACGGAAGCATCGCAGTTTGCAAATGCATTGATGAATGTTTCACCATCGAAGAAACCGCCTGTGTAGATCATACCAACGATACAGGAGATGATCAGAACAACTACGGGCAGGATCAGGTCGATTACTTTACCGTTACCAACGGGAGCCTGTGCTGCATCAGCACCAGCGTAGGGTCTTGCATCTGTTGTGTACAGGTCGTCGTTCAGCTGTGCGTTTCTTTCATGTTCCAGCATGGGGCCGAAGTCTGTGTTTGTCAGTGTCAGGCAAACCATTGTCAGGATTGTCAAGAGAGCATAGAAGTTGTAAGGGATCGCTCTGATGAACAGGTCCAGACCGTTCACGCCTTCTACAACGCCGGCTACAGCAGCAGCCCAGGAAGAGATAGGAGCGATGATACATACGGGAGCAGCTGTTGCGTCGATCAGGTACGCCAGTTTTGCTCTGGAAACTTTGTGTGTGTCTGTTACAGGTCTCATAACGGAACCTACTGTCAGACAGTTGAAGTAGTCATCTACGAAGATCAGGCAGCCCAGCAGGGATGTACCCAGCATTGCGCCAGTTCTTGTTTTGAATGTTTTGGAAGCCCATCTGCCGTATGCAGCAGAGCCGCCTGCTTTGTTCATCAGTGCTACGATGATACCCAGGATTACCAGGAAGATCAGGATACCTACGTTCCAGCTGTCAGACAGTTTTGCCAGCATGCCGCCGTCTGTGCTGTTTGTGAAGATTGTCAGGTAAGCCAGCTTGGGGTCAAAGTTCGCATAGAACAGACCACCTACTACGATACCGATGAACAGGGAGGAATAAACTTCCTTTGTGATCAGCGCCAGAATGATCGCTACCAGTGGAGGTACCAGAGACCATGCTGTTGCATACATGTTGCTTACATATTCAGCTTCTGCTTCGCCGCCGAATACTGTCATGGACATGGCCAGAGATACCAGAGTCAGTACCGCGAAAATGCCAAGCCATTTGCTTCTGAGGTTAGCTTTTTTGTTCATAACCCTTCTCCTTTCAGGAATTTGAATAAAATAGAATGATTGCTTGTGTGTGGAAACACATAAGAAAAGCCGTGCGCACGGCACGGCTCATAATCATGGATCGATTATGTTGCTTAGTTCCGATAGCGCTCCACATAAGTGACAGTACATTACATATTTTGCAATGTCCCAGCCATATCCTCTTTTCGGGCAGAGGAAACAGCTTCGGCAACGCTGCCTTTCTCCTCCAGCCGCCCTTGGCTTTTCGGGAGGGCTACTCATCAGCATTGCGCCTCTATCATTGTCTGACTTTTATCAGACTTCTATTGTCTTATCACACTCTCTGCCGAAAGTCAAGTGTCTTTGGCGAAAAACACTGTTTTTTCCTGCATTTTCAGGAAATTTCGGTCAGAAAGAGGGACTTCCTGTATACATAGTATAGAAGAAAGACCTTTCACGAAAGGAATGCTGTCATGTATCCATACTTTCAGAAAAACACATCCCTTCATACAGCAGAAAGCACCGCATCAGACCCTATCCGCGGGTTTCTCTCCGAAAATCCCGCCTTTGGCACCCTCATCTTTCAGGTGACCGGCGGCCAGGGGGCATTTCCCGTGGCAGGGGCGACCATCGTTCTGACAAAAGAGCTGAACGACCAGCAGAGCCTTTCCTTTACCATCACCACGGATGAAAGCGGGAAGACCGCCCCGCTTTCCCTGCCCGCGCCGGATAAGGAGCTTTCCCAGCGACCGGGAAACGGCACCGTTTTTGCCACCTATCAGGCAACGGTTTCCGCGCCGAACCATGTGACGACCGAAATACGCGATCTTCCCGTGTTTGACGGCATCACCACCATACAGCCCGTCAGCCTTTCCCCGGATTTCGGTCAGAAAACCAGCCCGCCGGAAGAAATCGAAGACAAGGAACCAGACCTATAATTAAGGAAAGCATAAGGAGGATTGATCCCCATGGGTTCTCAGCAATTACCCTTCATCCCGGAAACCATCACCGTACACCTGGGCCTGCCCGACCAATACGCAGAAAATGTGACGGTCTCCTTCCCCGATTACATCAAAAACGTGGCATCCAGCGAAATTTATCCCACCTGGCCGGAATCGGCTATCCGTGCCAACATCTATGCCCAGATCACCTATGCACTGAATCGGGTCTATAACGAATTTTATCGTTCTCAGGGCTATGATTTTGACATCACCTCCGAGACCCAGTTCGACCAGAAATTCATCAAAGGACGGGATATCTACGAAAACATCAGCCGGATCGTGGATGAGATCTTTAATGATTATGTGGTGCGTCAGGGGCGCATTGATCCCTACTTCACCGCCTACTGCAACGGCACCACATCCACCTGCGCAGGTCTTTCCCAGTGGGGCACCGTATCCCTTGCCAATCAGGGGCTGACGCCCTATCAGATCCTGCAGTATTACTACGGCGATGACATCGGCATTCTGGAAAACGCCCCTATCCGAACCAATATCCCCACCTATCCCGGCATTCCCCTGCGGGTAGGTTCTTCGGGGAATGATGTGAAGACCATTCAGTTACAGTTAAATCGCATCCGCAGGAATTATCCTGCCATTCCGCTGATCCCCAATCCCAACGGGGTGTATGGTGCCTCCACCAGAAACGCCGTGCAGGCTTTCCAGCGCATCTTCAACCTGACGCCCGACGGTATCGTCGGCAAAGCCACATGGTATCAGCTGAAATATATCTACAACGGGGTGAAACGGCTGAATGAACTGACCAGTGAAGGGCTTACCTTGGAGGAAGTGACACGCCCTTTCCCCGAAGTTCTGCGGGAAGGCGAAACCGGAGTGGATGTCCGTTCCCTGCAGTATTATCTGGCTGTCATTTCCTATTTCAGTGATGGGGCCGTGCCTTCTGTTACCGTTGACGGCATTTTCGGCCCTGCCACCACGCAAGCCGTCATTGCCTTCCAGAACCTGGCCGGACTGACCGCCGACGGTATTGTAGGATTACAGACATGGGTACGGCTGGAGGAAGCCTATCGGGATATCCTTCGCAGCCTTCCCCCGAATTTCGCAGAGGGCAATGCCCGTTTATACCCCGGCTATGTCCTTTCTGAAGGCTTGCAGAACGAAGACGTCCGGGATCTGCAGACTTATCTCAGGGGCATTGCGGAGTACACAGGCACCATTCCCGCCATCCCTGTCACTGGCTATTTCGGCACCCAGACAAGAGACGCGGTTTCCGCCCTGCAGGCGCAGAACGGTCTGCCTGCCTCGGGTACGGTGGGCGCGCCCACATGGAATCTGATCCGCAGGCTGTATGACGCAAGGTAACAAAGAAAAAAGGAGTTGGTTTCACCAACTCCTTTCTGTATGCTGTATTACTTGCTTTCTTCTTCCTCTTCGTCATCTTCCCATTCTGCGGGATCGAAATCACCGAAGGCTGCTGTCAGGAATGCTTCCATATCATTCAGCTGTTCCATCTGTTCGCCCATGCCGTCCAGAACATCTTCTACCTTATTCAGGTATTTGTTCATTTCAGGGGAGATGGGTTCGATTTCTTCGTCTTCTGCTGCGATCATTTCAGGTTCTTCTGCCACTGCTTCGGAAACCAGTTCTTCCGCTGCCGCTTCTGCTGCTACGGCCGCTGCCTCTTCCGCATCCAGTTCGCTCAGATCGAAATCATCCCAGTCTTCTGCTTCGTCACGATTTTTCTTTTCTTTCAGTTTTTCCATATAGGTCGCCATATCGTCTTTGATCTCGCCGGCTTTTTCTGCCATACGGAAGGCTGCACCGCGTACTGCAGGCTGCAGATCTTCTGTTTTTTCCACGATTTTTTCCTTCATACGGAAGGCTGCTTCTGTCACCTTGGGCTGCAGGTCTTCTGTTTTTTCTGCCACCTTGCCCGCTGCAGATTTTACTGCAGGATTTTCTTTCACTTTGCCTGCCACTGCGCTCAGGGCTGCACCGGCTCTGCCCAGCATACCGCCGACTGCCTTGCCGATACCGTCTTTTTCCAGGCCCATGCCGTTATGCAGGGTCGTCAGCAGTCTTTCTGCTTCATCTGCTGTGATGATGCCTTTTTCCAACATGTTCAGGATCGCCATTCTTTCTTCTTTCATGGGTTTTACCTCCTTATTTTTATCTTCCATCCGAAGTACATATTCATCAGGTCTCTCTGGTTTCTTTCCAAAATGATACAGGATGCTTTCCACGATGCGGCGGCTGGCCTGTCCGTCACCGAAGGGATTTTTCGCCTGGGCCATTTTTTCGTATTCTTCCTTATTATCCAGCAATTCCTTCGCCATGGAATAAATCACTTCTTCATCGGTACCTGCCAGTTTCAGTGTGCCGGCTTCCACGCCTTCGGGACGTTCTGTTACATTACGCAGTACCAGTACGGGTTTGCCCATGGAAGGCACTTCTTCCTGCAGACCGCCGCTGTCTGTCATAACAAAGAAGGAACGGCACATCAGGTTATGCATATCCTTCAGATCCAGAGGGTCTGTCAGGTGAATGCGGTCGTTGCCGCCGAGGATCTCATATACAGGTTCTACGACTGCGGGGTTTTTATGCACAGCGTAAACCACTTCCACATCGGGGTATTCTTCCACCAGTCGTTTCACCGCGTGGCAGATATTGCAGAGAGGTTCACCCAGATTTTCACGTCTGTGGGCTGTCATGGCAATGACACGTTTGCCCTTGAAATCGATTTTATTCAGCTCGTCCACAGTAAAGGTATAATCTTCTTCGATGGTATGTGCCAGTGCA
>JAFRZQ010000029.1 GCA_017442465.1 Anaerotignum sp.
ATCAAGAATTTGTCATGTTTTTCTCTTGAAACCTTGGGAATATTATGATATTATATCGATGTTCTAATAAGTAGTATCAAAAACTATGTGATGCGGAGGAGATGGATTATGGAAATGGTGATGGCAAAAAAAGAAAGATTTCAGGTAAAGGATCCGATGAGTGCATTGACTCATTTTATTGGGTTTCTGGCAGTTATTCCGGTATTTATCCTTTTATTGGATCAGGCAGAGACAAAAATGCAGTTTATTGGATTTATTGTGTTTGGTATTTCTTTGATGCTGTTATATGGTGCCAGTACAATTTATCATACATTGAAGCTTTCTGTAGAAAAGACTGCTTTACTGCGCCGTATTGATCATATGATGATTTTTGTACTTATTGCAGGCACTTATACACCTGTATGTCTGGTGACTCTGTCCGGAAAATGGGGAACCATCCTGTTAAGCGCAATCTGGGGAATTGCCATTGCAGGGGTATTCATAAAAATCTTCTGGATGGGCGCGCCCAGATGGCTTTCTACAACGATTTATGTAGTGATGGGCTGGCTTTCCATTACTGCATTTGTTCCGCTGATGAAAGCTGTAGGCTGGGGCGGTTTTGGCATGCTGTTGGGAGGTGGTATTGCCTATACAGTAGGTGCATTGATTTATGCACTGAAGAAGCCTAATTTGGCTATTTTGAAAAGCTTCGGATTTCATGAAATATTCCATGTTTTTGTTATGATCGGCTCTGCATTCCACATTGCTTTTATGTTTCTTTATGTTTTATAATCGTTCTAACTTCGAAACGCATTGACAATAAAATTGATTGTGTTAAACTAATGTAGTCAGGTATCTTTCGGTTGATGCCTGACTATTTTTAATGGAATACGAATGTTCGAGAGGTGTAAATATGAAAGAGGTTCTAAATTACTTAAAACCATATAAAAAACTGGCAATTTTAGCTCCACTCATGATGCTACTTGAGGTTTCGGCAGAACTATCTATGCCTAAGATCATGACGTATCTGATCGATAAAGGGGTAGGTATGGGAAATACCGCTCTGATCGTTAAAATCGGTATTCTAATGCTGGTGATTTCTGTAATCGGTATCATCGGTGGCGTTGGCTGTCTGATCTGTGCTGCAAAAGCCAGCCAGAATACAGGCACAGATCTGAGGAAAGCTGCTTTTGAAAAAATTCAGGACTTTTCTTTCCATAATATCGATACATTCTCTACACCATCCCTGATCACACGTCTGACAAACGATATTACACAAATCCAGCTGGTGATCATGATGTGCCTGAGAATGATGGTTCGCTCTCCTTTGCTCTGTATCGGCAGTATTATCATGGCTTTTAGTATCAATGCAAAAATTGCTGCCATGTTTATTGCCGTTGTTCTGATGCTTACTGTTGCGGTCGTGCTTATTTTGAAAGCGGCTATGCCAAAATTCAAACTGGTGCAGGAAAAACTGGATAAGGTAAATACCGTCATGCGGGAATGCCTGGCAGGGATCCGTGTTGTGAAAGCATTTGTCAGAAATGATTATGAAATGGAAAAGTTTACAGAGGTAAATGTAGACTATAAGAATACAACAGTCAGTGCGTTTAAGATCATGATGCTGATGATGCCCACCATGATGATCCTGGTAAATGGTACGATCATCGCTATTCTGTGGTTTGGCGGCCTGCAGGCTTATGCAGGTACCATGGATGTGGAAGAAATCATGGCTTGCATTACCTATCTGATGCAAATGATGATGGCTACAATGATGCTTGCTATGAACTTCATGTTCATTTCCAGAGCAAAAATTTCTGCAGACCGTGTTATGGAAATCCTGGAAACAACTGTTGATATCGCTGATCCCGAAGAACCAAAACTGCCAGCAGCCGCAAAAGGGAAAGTCGAATACAAAAATGTTGCATTCCGTTACAAAATGGGCAGCGGCGATGCTGTTCTGGAAAATATCACCTTTACAGCTGAACCGGGAGAAACCATCGGTATTCTCGGGGAAACCGGTTCCGGTAAATCTACATTGGTAAATCTTCTGCCTCGTTTGTATGATGTAACAGAAGGACAGATCCTGGTGGATGGTATTGACGTCAGAGATTATAAGATCAAAGACCTCAGACAGCGGGTAGCCGTCGTATTACAGGAAACGATCCTTTTTTCCGGTACAATCAGAGAAAACATCCAATGGGGAAAACCCGACGCAACAGAAGAAGAGATCATTGCCGCTGCAAAGGCAGCGCAGGCCCATGATTTTATTATGGAATTGCCTAATCAGTATCATACAGAACTGGGACAAAGAGGGGTAAATGTTTCCGGTGGTCAGAAGCAGCGTATTTCTATTGCCAGAGCATTGATCCAGAATCCCAGCATTATTATTTTCGATGACAGTACAAGTGCAGTTGACTCCCTGACAGAAAAAAATATCCGTCAGGGTATGAAAGAAAGTCATAACGATTGTACAAAGTTTATTATTGCACAGAGAATCAGTTCTGTTCGTCATGCAGATAAAATTCTTGTACTTAGCGGCGGTAAAATCGTCGCACAGGGCAACCATAATTATCTTATGGAAACCAGTAAGGATTATCAGGAAATTCTTGCTTCTCAGATGAAGAAAGGGGTGGTGGCAGAATGAGCAACGGAAATATCAAAAGAGGCCCCGGCGGCCCTCGTCACGCTGCCATGATGCCTCACAGAAAACCATTAAATACAAAACAGACGATTTTTCGTTTATGCAAATACCTGACCGCTTATTGGCATCTGATCCTGATTTCTGTGATCTGTACGCTGATCACAACAGTAGGTACCGTATTTGCAACAAGACTGATCGGTATAGCGATTGATGAATATATTGCTGTGTTTGATTTTGACGGATTATTCCGAATCTGTATTACCCTGCTGGTTTTTTATGCTACATCCTCTCTTGCTACATGGCTGCAGAGCTATCTGATGTTAAAAGTTGGTCAGAATACTGTTGCAGAACTACGCAGAGAGATCTTTGATAAATTCCAGCGTCTTCCTCTGAGTTACTTTGATAAAACGACCCACGGGGAACTGATGAGCCGTGTAACAAACGACGTTGATAACGTTTCCCAGATGCTGAACAACAGTATTTCTCAGATCCTGCAGAGCGTTCTGACCATCATTGGTACTTTCTTTATGATGGTATATCTGAGCATTCCTCTGACCATTGCTACAGTTGTAACTGTTCCTGTTATGATGGTAACTACAAAATGGGTCACAAAACACTCCAGAAAGTATTTTAAAGCCAAACAGGAACGTCTTGGCAATCTGAATGGCCATATCGAAGAAATCATTTCCGGGCAGAAGGTCGTAAAGGTATTCTGCCGCGAAGAAGAAGAAATCAAAAAATTTGATGGATTGAATGAAAAATTGCTGGATGTCAGTGTAAAAGCCGAAATTTTTTCCGGCTCCATTGGCCCTATTATGACTGCACTGAATAATATGACTTATGCTGTCGTTGTTGCTGTGGGTGGCGTATTGATGGTAGTCGGCAGCGGAATGACACTGGTAACGATCTCTAACTTTATCATCTATTCCAAACAATTTGCACGACCTCTGACAGAACTGGCTAACCAGGTGAATATGATCATGTCC
>JAFRZQ010000207.1 GCA_017442465.1 Anaerotignum sp.
CAGATCGGAGACCTGCAAAATTTTATAACCCTGAAATGCTTTTGGAATATCCCCTTCATAATTCATTCTTGTCAGCATAAGGCCGTTATCCTGCCAATACAGAAATGCACTTAACAGGACCCCGCCCAAAATGCATCCCATTGTTTTTTTATATTTCATGGCCGAGTCACCTCTTTTTTCATTGCTATTTTTTTATTATAAAAAAAAATCAGTTTACTTTCAACGAAATAATGATTCTATTATTTCTTTTCGTTGAAATAAAACATAAAATGTGTTAATCTGAAACAAGAATATATGTTCGATTGTTTGAAGAGGGGGTATCTTCCGTGTCACGCGTGATCTTCCATATCGATGTAAATAGTGCATATCTGAGCTGGACAGCCATAGACCTGCTTAAAAAGGGAGAGTCCGTTGATCTTCGCACCATTCCCTCCATTGTTGGCGGTGACAGCGAAAAACGCCATGGCATCGTACTTGCAAAATCCACACCAGCGAAAAAATATGGCATTCAAACCGGGGAACCTATTGCTATGGCTCTGCGCAAATGTCCCTCTTTGGTCTGCGTTCCGCCTGACTTTCACCTGTATTCTGAAAATTCCAAAAAAATGTTTGCAATACTGGCAGATTATTCTGACCGAATCGAACCCTTCAGCGTGGATGAAGGCTTTCTGGACTATACTGGAATGGAACGTCTTTTAGGACCGCCATTGGAAACTGCAGAACAGATTCGCCAGCGGATCAAAAATGAACTGGGGTTTACGGTCAATATCGGAGTCAGTTCCAACAAAATACTGGCTAAAATGGCGGGCGAACTGGAAAAACCAGATAAGCTTATTACTCTGTTTCCCGATGAAATACAGGAAAAATTATGGCCTTTACCGGTAGAAGAACTGTTTATGATCGGAAGGCGAACAGCTCCCCGCCTGCATCAGATGGGGATCCATACCGTCGGCGAGCTGGCACAGTTTCCCCTCCCGTTTCTGGAAAAAGAATTCAAGAGTTTTGGCAAAATGATGCATGCCTATGCCAATGGGATCGATGACAGTCCTGTCATCCCACATGAACAGGCTGCAGAGGCAAAATCCATCGGCAATTCCACAACAACACCTTATGATGTAACAGACCGCGAAACTGCCTATAAAATTCTGCTTGCCCTTTCCGAAACCGTTGCTATGCGTCTGAGAGGACACAAACTATCCGCTATGGAAATTGCAGTCACTTTCAAATCTGCAGATTTCAAAGTGTACTCTCATCAAAAACAGCTGTTAAACGCCATTGATTGCACCAATGCCGTCTATGAAACAGCAAAAGAAGTTTTTGACGAAGCATGGAAAAAAGAGCCTCTCCGCCTGATCGGCATCCGTGCCGGAAAACTTTGTGACGAAGATTGCGTACAGCTGTCTATTTTGGGCGAAGACTGGAGCAAACAAAAAAAGGCGGATGCAGCCATGGATCTTCTTCGTATAAAATATGGCAAAGACACCATCCGCCGCTCCACATTTGCTGCAGAAGAAAAGGCTTATGCCGGGAAATTAAAAATCAATCAGGATGTTCTGAAATAAAAAACGGAAAGAAACTTCTTATTACAAGGTTTTCTTTCCGTTTATTTTTTATCCGCTATATTTCAAAATCAGAAGTTCTACCGCCGTTTCTTCCTGGGCTTTCCCCAGTTTGATATCCAGATCTGTCTGTAAGCAATCCTTCATGGCCTGCTTCCAGCCTTCCGCAGACATTCTTTTCCCCTGTCTGAGGTACTCTTTCACCGCAAAATCACGGATCTCCAGTTTTGCTGCAATGCTTTCATTCGTATGTCCGCTTTCAGAAAGAAGTTTTGTTTCCAGAATAAAGCGGAACTGTCTGGTGATCAGAGAAAGCACCATAAATGGCGACTCTTTCATAGATAAAAGTGTACGATAGATCTGTACTGCTTTTTCCGGATGTTTATCTGCCACAGCTTTGACCAGATCAAAAACCCTTGCTTCCAGAGAAACCGTACAAACAGCTCGTATATCTTCGCTTCTGATCACTTTTTCCTCATTTTTATATGCAATGAGCTTCATCAGTTCGCCTTTGATGTTTTCCATATCATGGTCTACTGTCTGCAGAAAAAGATTCAATACGCCAGCTGTCATTTCTACACCATTTTCCCTGCAGATCTTTTTGATCCATACAGCAAGATCTTTTTCCGTTGGCTTTTTGAATTCAACAGCCTGTCCATGCTTCACCACAGATTTATACAAGCCATTCGTTTTTTCCACTTTCTCCTCAATAAAAAGAATACATGTTGTTTCCGGGATATCTGCCAGAAACTCTTTCAGGCGTTCTCCTTCTTCTTTTCTGCCGCCTTTCTGGAAAAATTCGCTGTTTTTTACTGTAACCAGTCTTTTATCACTTAAAAACGGTAATGTTTCAGCCGCATCCATAATGGACGCTGCCGTTGCCCTTTTTTCTTCAAAAATATCATGGTTCATCATTTCTGCACCTTCCGGCAAAAGAGCCTTCATAAGTGCTGCTTCATAATCTCTGATCAGATATGCTTCCGCCCCAAAGAAAAGATAGCAACGGGAGAATTCATTGTTTTTCCAGTTTTTCTTTAATGTTTTCATAGAGCGGTTTCCTTTCCGACATCGAATCAATGGTATATGTGCCGTTCTTTCTGATCCTTACCAGAACAGATCCATCCAAATCTGTACGGCAAATCTTCTTTGTTCCGGCATCATACAGCCTTTCAATAACATCCTCATGGGGATGGCCATAGATATTGTTTTCACCACAGGAAATGATTGCTGTTTCCGGACAGACAGCCTGCAAAAACGCCTCACTGCTGCTATATCGGGATCCATGATGGCTTACCTTCAGGATATCCGCCGAAAGATCCGTTCCGGCTGTCACCAGAAATCCCTCATCCTCCGCCAAAATATCTCCGGTAAACAGAACATCTACCCCCGCGTAGCCGTACTTCAGTACCATGGAGCCATGATTATCATCTCCGGTATGAAACACTTCTTCAGGATACAGGCAGACAAACCCCTGATCTTTATCTCCTGCTTTTACAGTATACAGGGGAACCTTGTTTTTTTCCACTATTTCTTTCAGTAAAAGGATATCTTCCGTTTCTTCAAAAGGATAATCCGAAACATAAAGGGCTTTTGCAGGGATCATTTCCAATGTTTCCAGAAGCCCTATCATATGATCCTTATCCGGATGGGAGAGAAACACACCATCCAATATATCAATACCCAGATACTCCAGATATGGCACAACCGTATACTTCCCTACATTTTCACCAAAATCTTTACCATATTCACCGCCGCCATCGATCAGGTACGTTTTGTTCTCTGCAGTAGAAATCACTGCACAGTCGCCCTGTCCTACATCCAGAAAGGCGATTGTTGTTTCTTTCCAAAAGAGATTATTTTGATATATGCTTATAAACAGCATCCCGGACAGAAGTATGGCCGCTTTCCATCCAAATTTCCGGTCTCTGAATTTCAGCCAGCAGAAGAGCAAACCATAATATAGCAAAATAATCATTTCTGACGGCTGTCCTGTCAGTATACAGGAAAAAGGCAATTGCAGCAAAGCAGTACAAGTCCCCTTAAAGATCTGCAGAATCACATAAACACTTCCCGCGGAAAAAATACCGAGAGGCAGATAGATCATGCCAAGAACCATACTCAATATCCCGAAACCCAAAAGCAGCCCACTCAGTGGTATAATCACCAGATTTGCAAGAATACCGATCGTGGAAACGGAATGGAAATGATAGGCAACGATGGGAAAGCTAAATAAGGAGGCATATAGAGAAAACACCAAAGAATCCTTCAGCCATTCTTTCCATGTTCTCTTCCTTTTTCTTTCCATACCAACCACGTCTGCCGCCAGGCAAAGCCCCAGAACAGTGACAAAGGAAAGCTGGAATCCTGCGTGAAAAAGATATAGCGGCTCGATCAGCAAAATCAGAAGTGCTGCAATAGCAATTTCATTCAGCCTGTCATGAGAACGAAACAATACTCTGCCAGTCATTACAACACAGATCATGGTAACTGCCCGCACAGCAGAGGGCGTAAAGCCTGTAAATGCAAGAAAACCCAGTGCCGACAGCATAGTAATTACCGCAGAACATCTTCGACTTCGTTTCAGGATCTTTTCCATGAAAAAAGATACATACAATGCCAGACAACTCATATGCAGACCCGAAATACAAAGCACATGAACAACGCCAGCATCTGTATACAGCCGATATCCGTCTTCCGGTATATCATCCCTGTTACCTGTCAGCATGGCTTTCATGATACCACTTTCATTTTCCGGCAAAATACGCTCCAGGGTCTGATGCACCTTTGCTCTGCCCCTTGCTATTTCTGACCCAATGGAGTGATCTTCTCCGAGATACTCCATCCAAATGGGATAAATCTTATATGTATACCCTTTTGTTCTTAAATAAAGATCCTCATCGTAACCACCGGGAACAGTCTGCGTATAAAACTCTGCACTTTCACCTTCAAACGCCACGCGGTCACCGGCTGCAAGTTTTCCTTCGCCAGTCCAGATCGCATATATCTTCACCGACTGTGAAACTGCTCCCGTTTCATCTTCCAGATCACCAATGATCGTCAGCCTTTGATTTCCTGAAGATGTTTCACCCGCATCCTTTACGATCCCGCTGCCGGAAACGATCCCCTTTAACAGAACTTTGTCCGTGTCTGTCTTATACGCTACTCCAGCATAAAGGAAACCAAATACGGCAAATAAAAGGAACAGACAATAATTCCACCTTTTCGTCAAAATCACATATCGTGACACTATTGCGACCATAAAAACAAAAGAGGCCAGACAGATCATTTCTGATCTGCCTAACCTCAAATAAATACCACATATTGTGATGATCGTTGCCCATAAAACTGGACGTTTCATGTCATATTACTCCTGTACGTTTTATTGCACTGCTGCCGTTTTCAAACTGCTGACAGATGTAAAAGGCGTTTCAAATTCCAGATATCCTTTATAATATTCCAGTTTTTCACCACCAACCAGAAATTGGACTTTTTTCACATGTTCCAATTCGCATAGAGAGTTTACGATGGAATAAACCGTCAATAACTCTTCCATTTCACCGCCGCTGTGCTTTGTTACAAATTCCTGCGTCAAATCCACATAACAGGTGCCGTCATTCGTTGTAGTCACGTCACGAATTTTGGTTTCCATCGGAATTGTTCTTAGCAGTTCTGCATTTTCCGGCCCTTCGATCAACTGTTCCACAATCGTTTTTTCTCTTGCCTGATTTGCATTCACTTCCACTACACGTTCTTCTACCACAAGATCTGTTTTCTGGCTATTTGCAAAATAAAGGCTTAAAATCGCATATTCAGTAGTCTCCGCAGAAATATCACCGTGGATGATCACGTTATTTCGGTTCATGACCCCCATCTCATCTCCGCTTATGCTGCGCAAAGGCTGTCCATCTACAGTAACAGAAACCCCTTGCACAAAATCAAGAGAAGTCAAAGTCCAGACCAGAGAAGAACGGCAGATCACTTCCTCCGTATCCGTCATTTTATGATACGAACTGGAAACATCAATGATTGCAACATCATTTACCAATGCAATCGATTTGAATTCAATATCCGAAGGCACAGAAGCCAGCATGCCTTCTGTTTTCGGTCCTTCCTTCAGGGTATGGAGTGTGGTCAGGAGCGTATCCTCCCTCGTTTCGCCCCGCACTTCTTTTTCTATCGGTTTCATAGTACCATCCGTCGACATAAAATATAATTCTACATTCTCTTCACCGGATGCCACCGTTGAATCGTACAGCAAAAATGCACAGGGAACAAGAACCAGCAATACAACGATCACTGCAATGGCCTTACGAAAGTTTTTTTCTGCCATATCTTTTTCCCTCCTTTAAGACATCTGTATCTGCTGCTTCAGTGGAATGCGTACCAGAATCGTGGTGCCTTCTTCTTCCTTGCTTGTTACCTTGATACTACCATTATGCATCATAATGGTACTATGGGTAATAGAAAGACCAAGACCTGTACCACCGGTTTCTCTGTCTCGTGTTTTGTCTACGCGGTAGAATCTCTCAAAGATCCGGTTCACTTCATCTTCCGGTATACCAATCCCCGTATCTGCCACAGTAATAAATGCATGCTGATGATCTGCATCCAGTGTTACCCTGACAATACCCTTTTCCGGTGTATATTTGATCGCATTATCTATCAAATTGGAAATCGCAAGAGACAGCTTCATTTCATCCATATCTGCTTTGATCTCCTTCAAATAATCCATTTTCAGTTCAATTTCCTTAGCATCCGCCAGTGGCTGCAGTCGTTTTGCAATATCTGCCATCAACTGATTCAGATCCCCCTCCTTAAAATTCAGAGGGATCTCTTTCTGA
>JAFRZQ010000030.1 GCA_017442465.1 Anaerotignum sp.
AATGCTGTTACTGTGCCTAACGCAACAAAAAGAGCGGTCATGCACACCTGTTTGATCGCTTTTTTTACACCCATTGGATTCTCCTCCAAACTTATTTCAATCGTTTTACCGAAATTGTTACAATTCTGTTACAATTAGTATACGAAAGAGTAATAAATTTGTCAACGCCTTTTTTCAAGGTTTGCATAATTTTCATCACTTTTTTGAATGAAAAAGGCGGAAAATCGATTTTTCTCCGCCAAAAAGTTCACATAAGTTTTATTTCCAATGATATTATCATAAAATCTAAAATCTGAAGCCTCATGATAAGGTCACTGTTTTTGTTGCAATTTTCTCTGAAAAAACTGAGTCATGTTCTACAAACAGCAGTGTCGGCTTGAATTTTTCCAGCAATTCTTCAATCTGTATTCTGGAAAAAACATCAATAAAATTCAAAGGTTCATCCCAGATATATAAATGAGCCTCTTCACATAAACTGCGTGCGATCAGCACCTTCTTTTTCTGTCCACTGCTGAAATTTTCCAGACTTTTATCAAACTGTTCTCTGGGGAATCCCATTTTTCTTAAAATTGCTTTGAACAGACTTTCATCGATCCCATATTCCGCAATGTACGTTTTCAGGTCACCTCTGAGATCATCTGTCCTTTGGGGTACATAAGATATTTTCAGCCCTGTACCTTTTCGTAATTCTCCGTCAAAATCCATTCTTTCTCCAAGGATCAGTTTCAGGATCGTAGACTTGCCGGAGCCGTTTTTTCCTTTCAGAGAAATGCGGTCTCCGTTCTCAATTTCAAAAGTGACCCCGCTGCATACTGTTTTTTCTCCATATTTAACCGAAACATCCTTCAGATACACCAAGGGATTCTTTCGGGCATGCAGAGGAGACAATTTCAGGTCATCGGCTGTTTCAATATTTCTCAACAGCCCTTCTTTTTCCTCCATGGCGGTTTCCTGCCTTCGTTCCAGATTTTTTGAACGCTGCATCATTTTTTCTGCTTTATGACCAATAAAACCTTTATCCAGCTTGATCCCCGCATCACGTCTCTTTTTCCGATCTGCATTTTTTGTCTTTTCCAGTTTATCTGACCAGTCCGATGTTCGCTTTGCCGCCTTTTCCAATCGTTTGATGTCTTTTCTCAGTTTTTCATTTTCAGATAATTCAAAGGCATCCTGCCGTTCCTTATTCTCTTTCCAGGAAGAGAAGTTCCCTTTCTGCACTTCGATATTGTTTCGATTGATCGCAAGAACATGGTCCACACAGCTATCCAGCAGATTTCGGTCATGAGAAACAAGGATAAATCCCTTTTTCTGTTTCAGGTATCCGCTGATGGCTTTTCTCCCTTCCTCATCCAAATGGTTCGTCGGTTCATCGATCAGCAGGAACGCATTTTCCTTCAGAAACAGTGCCGCCAGAAGCGTTTTTACCTGTTCGCCGTTAGAAAGCGTTTCAAAAGGACGCCAGATGGCATCCTCTGCCACATCTATACGCGATAATTCCCGAATGATCTCCCATTCTTCGCACTGGGTGCAGATTTCCCGAAGCACATCTATGGTCAGCCATTCCATGTGTTCTACTTCATAAGGAAAGTAGGCAAAGTCCATGTCCGCCGTAATGGTTCCGCTATATTCATATTTCTTCATCAGCAGTTTCAGAAAGGTCGTTTTTCCTCGTCCGTTTCGGCCGATCAGACCAAGTTTCCAATCCGTATCCAGACGAAAACTGACATGTTCAAAAATATTATCATAACTGCCCTCATAGGCAAAGGTCAGATCACTTACCTGAATATAGGACATTTTGCCACCTCCTTTCCCATTTTTAAAAAAAGGCCGCAGAAATCCTGTAGCCCTTGATTATTTCTCAATGAATTCTTCCTTAAATTTCCCATTTTCATAAAACAGGATACCATCTGCATAGATCCTGCCTTCTGCCGTCATATCATTGATCATATCCCAATGGATGGCAGATTCATTCTTGCCGCCGGCTTCCTGAAAGGCTTCGCCAATGGCCATGTGCATGGACCCGCCGATCTTTTCATCAAAGAGAATGTTCTTTGTATGACGCTGGATGCCATAATTCGTACCAATGGCAACCTCGCCGAAATAACGGGAGCCTGCATCTGTATCGATATAGGAAAGCAGTGTATCCAGCATTTCTGCATTCTTACAGGAAACATCTGTGATCCTGCCCTTCTCTACCGTTAGGCGAACTTCATAAAATTCACTGCCGTTCATGATAGAAGGATAGGAAAA
>JAFRZQ010000208.1 GCA_017442465.1 Anaerotignum sp.
CCACCACAGGCCAGCAGCACATTGGCACAGTCGTTCACCGTCACATAATTGGTAATGTTATGGATCAGAGGACAGGTTTTCCTTACATTTTCCAACATTTTCTTCATCATTTTTGTTCCTCCTTATCTGTATGTTCCAAGTACGCCGGTCTGTTTCAGTGCTGCCAGAAGCACGGCAGAAATCACTGCACCACCCACAGTAGAAATCAGAAACGGGATAATATAGGCATAAAAGGCAATCTCCCCTGCCTGCATCCCCATAAACGCCAAAGCAATGGGATAAGCGCACAGACCACCCAGGATCCCTGTGCCAAAAACCTCCGCAATTAGAGTAAGTGGGATATTTCTGCTTTTCCAGAAGGCCAAACCACACAAGAGCGCCCCCAGCATGCTGCCGGGGAATGCCATCAGGCTGCCCAGTCCCAGAAGATTGCGGATAACACTGGCGCAGAATGCCACACCTACGCCATAGAAAGGCCCCAGCATCACCGCACAGAGGATATTTACCATATGCTGGATCGGCGCACATTTACTGCCGAACACAGGAAAGCCAAACAAACTCCCTACTACAGCCACCGCAACGAAAATACCTGCAACACATAATTTTTTTGTTTTTGTTTCTGCCATAAAAAAAGACTCCTTTCAAAATCCAATTTGAGAACAGCAAAATAACAGCGTTGTCCTCAAAATCACAGACTACCCCCTTGGCAGTCTTTGAGATGATCGGTCGAAGCTTACTGGCTTCCTCTCACGCCGGAACACGGCTTCCCATCGCTGTTATTTCTGCAGGACACAGGGCGCTCCCCCTCTGTTCTTCCGCTATGCGGTCTGTTCCTTGGATCCTCAGGAATCTGTCAGAAATATATATAATTGTTTTATTTTCCTTTTCTGCCTCCTTTTTCTTAATAAAAAAAAGAAGTTATCCGCTGGATAACTTCTTAGTATTCGTCCACTTTTTCACAGGCATTCCTACGTTGGCATTATCCAAATCAGGTGTATGGGTCGAAGATATGATCTTCCTCTCAGCCTGTCACACAAGCTCCCCGCTGTTTATTCAGTTGCAACTCCATTATATGCCTGTCATTTCCAAAAATCAAGTTCTTTCTGGATAGAATGGGAACTTTATCTTTTGCGGCCGTATCTTTCCGTGGTCTCCCGAATTTCCCACCGCAGTGCCGCTGTCAGCTGTTCCTTTTTCATTCGCCAGCACCAGTTGTGCCCTATGGTGGATGGAGTATTGATGCGGCTGCCGTTATCCAGACCCAGATGATCCTGCATGGGGATGATACAAAGTGCCGCTACACTTCCCATAGCCAGTGCGATCAGCGATTTATGCAGCAATGCCTGGGGCGTATACCAGTCAGAAAGATAGGCCCGCACCCCGGCAAGTTCCTTCTGCGGAATAGAATGAAGCCATCCTTTCAGGGTCTCATTATCATGGGTACCTGTATATGCCACACAGTTATCCGGATAATTATGGGGCAGATAGTCACCGGCAGCGCCGGAATCTCTGGAATCAAAGGCAAATTCCAGCACTTTCATACCGGCAAAGCCACTTTCCCGCACCAGATCACGCACAGAATCCGTCACATAGCCCAGATCTTCCGCGATCACTTTATTCCACCCCAGATGGTTTTCTGCGCAGCGAAACAAATCAATACCCGGCCCCTGCTCCCAATGTCCCTCAGCCGCAGAAGCGGCACCATAGGGGATGGAAAAATAGGCATCAAATCCGCGAAAATGATCGATACGAGTAATATCATAAAGCCGAAACACATACCATAATCGGCTCAGCCACCAGGCATAGCCCGTTTTCCTGTGATATTCCCACCGGTAAAGCGGATTGCCCCAAAGCTGACCTGTAGGCGAAAATCCGTCCGGCGGACAGCCTGCCACTGCCAGCGGTCTGTTATCTTCGTCCAGCTGAAACAGTTCCGGATGCGCCCATGTATCCGCAGAATCCATGGCAACATAAATGGGGATATCTCCGATCATACCGATCCCTCTGTCATTGGCATATTTCTTCAGCTGCCAGTACTGCTCAAAAAATTTGAACTGCAGGTACATATGAAATTCGATCTCAAAATACAATTCTCTGCGATAATGATCCATGGCATAGCCATAACGCCGGCAAATATCCTCCGGCCATTCATACCAGCATTGCCCGCCAAAATGTTTTTTCAGCGCCATAAACAACGCATAATCGGAAAGCCACCAGTCATTTTCTGCTACAAACCGCCGATAATCCGGATTTTTACTGATTTCACTGCGTTCATAGGCCTTCCGCAGCAGTGGATACCGATTGTTGTACTGGGCTTCATAATCCACTTCTGCATCATCTTCTCCAAAGAATACGCAGGCACACTCTGCCTTCGTCAGCACTCCCTCCGCCTCCAACGCCTCCAGATCGATCATATACGGATTTCCGGCAAAGGTAGAAAAAGACTGATAGGGAGAATCTCCAAAGCCTGTCGGATGGATCGGCAGCATCTGCCACCAGCTTTGTCCTGACTCCTGCAGAAAATCCACAAAACGATAGGCCTCTTCCGAAAAGCAGCCAATGCCATATTTCCCCGGCAGACTTGTGATCGGCATCAGAATACCCGCTGTCCGTTTCATTTCCCATCCTCCTTTACCTCGATCAATACGCCAAAGTGGTCAGACACTCTGGGCCCATTTGTTCCATTGAAAAGGATTCGGGAAGAAAGGATATCCTTTCTCTGGCTGCAGAAAATATAATCCAGACGCATGCCCTGAATCTTTCCGTCAGGCAGCCGATCCCGCCAGCCATCGATTTCTCCCGTAACTGTAAAGTCGCTCTCCTTTTTCGCCGCTTTCCAATGGGTATCATACCAGCCTGCAGCACGGATATGCGTATAACTCTGCCCCAGAAAAATATCCGGTGCATTAAAATCACCCATCAGCCATACCGCCCCATCACCACACTGCTTTTCCAGATGCCCGTTCAATTTTTCCCACTGTTTCAAAAAAGGATCTTCCCCATCATCCCACCAGCCCATATGGACCGAATAAAACCAGTCAGACCACCCTTCTACCCGAATCCCCAGAACTGCACGGGTGCGCCAGTTATCATAGGCATCGGCAATGCTGATGGGAACGGTTTCCGCTGCCGTGATCTTTCTGCCGAGACTAAGCAGCACGACCCCTTCATCAAACTGCCCATAGCCAAGCTTGATCGGCAGCCATGCCCAGAAGCATTCTATCCCTGCCTGCCGCAGATGCCGGACGACCTGTGCCCCATAATTATCCTGACGCAGAGGGACTTTTGTGGGGAAAAGATATCTCCCCTCCTGCAAAAAGCCCTCTGCCAGTTCTGCGGAAGCTGTCTGATTGACCTCCTGCAGGGCAATGATATCCGGTCTTTCCTTCAGGATACCTTCCACAAGCCACTCCAGCTTCTGTGCCCCATTTTCTTCCCGCAAAGAGTGGGTATTCAACGTCAAAAGTTTCATCATAGCTCCCCTCCTTTTTCTACAAAATATCATTGATATCTGATTTCAGCACATCTGCCTTAGGGCCATATACCGCCTGAATGCCGTTATCCTTTTTGATGAGCCCCAATGCACCTTCCGCCTTCCATTCCGGCAGGTCCGCCACTTTTTCCGCATCTTTCACTGTGACCCGCAGCCGTGTCATGCAGGCATCCACCAGGGTGATATTCTCTCTGCCGCCCAATAATGCAATGATGCGTTCTGCCTGATCGCTTCCGCCTTTCCCGCCTTCTGCTGCATGGTCCTCCGTTTCATCCGTATAGTTTCCCATGCGTCCGGGAGTGGCATAGGCAAATCTGCCGATCATAAAATATGCCACAAAATAACCGATCACAAAAAAAGCCACACTGGAAAGCAGAAAATTCAATATATCTCCCTGCAGTCCTGCCCGCAGTGACATAGGCACACGGATCAAAAATTCCAGATTCCCAAAGGCATGCAGCCGCAGGGGAATGATCCCTGCCATAGCAAAGGCACAGCCCTGCAGCAAGGCGTAAACGATATACAACGGCAAAGCACAGAACATAAACATAAATTCCAGAGGCTCCGTTACCCCTGTCAGAAAAACAGCCAGGGCAGAAGAAAGAAACATGGAGCGATAATCCCTTCGTTTATCCGCATCCACCCGCCGATACATCGCCAGCCCAAAGCCCAGCAGAAGCCCTGTTGCCCCGATCATCTGTCCCACTTTGAAACGAGCCGGGGTCACTGTCGTCAACAGGGTTTCATAGGCAGAGATATTTCCTGCGTCTCTAAAGTTGATCAAGTCTGTGACCCACGCCAGCCACAGCGGATCCTGCCCAAAAACCTCCGCCCCTGCACCAGCCCCTGTCTGGATCAGATAGGTGCCACCAAAAGAAGTATAGTTCATAGGTATCGTCAGCATATGATGCAGACCAAAGGGCAGCAGCAGCCGTTCCAGTGTGCCATAAATAAACGGCGCCAGAACAGGAGATGTGTCCGAAGAACCGGCGATCCAGATACCGAAAGCATTGATCCCTGCCTGTACCAGAGGCCAGATGACAGCCATCACCAGTGCAACGACAGCAGAGTAAAAAATCACTGCCAGCGGCACAAAGCGCTTCCCGTTAAAAAAAGCCAGTGCTTCCGGCAGCTTGCGGAAGTTATAATATTTGTTATACACAATGCCGCCCACAAAGCCGGAAATGATACCCACAAACACCCCCATATTCAAGGCAGGTGCACCCAGAATGGAAGTGAAATAATTTTCAACCAGCATTTCATGCCCCAGAAATGAAGAAACTACCGCCCCTTCTTCTGAAAGCATGGCCGTATTCACGCCGAATACTGCCCCGGTGATACAGTTGATCAGTATAAAGGCGATCACTGCTGCAAAGGCACCGCCCGCCCGTTCCTTCGCCCAGGAGCCGCCGATGGCAACTGCAAACAGCAGATGTAAATTGGTAATGATCGCCCATCCGATACTTTCCATAACAGAGCCAATCAACAGCAGAACAGAAGCATCTGTCATCTGCAGCAGTTTGCCGATACTCAGCATAATGCCGGCTGCCGGCATAACTGCAATAACAGCCATCAATACCTTCCCCAGTTTCTGCAGAAAATCAAAACTAAACTTTCCTTTTTTCTCAGAATTGTCTGCACCGTCAGTTACGGCCACTTCTGCTGCCACATCCTTTATTTCATCTGTTTTATCCAACGAAATCAGCACATTCTTACCGGCAGACACCCTTCCTTCTGCCGCCTGCAGAGAAAGCCCTTCTGCCCCATTACAGATCACCACAGGCGTAATGGTCGGAACTTTTTCTTTTTTCAGCAGCCCAAGATCCGCTTCCGCGATCAGGTCACCCGCTTTCACCTTGTCTCCCGCCTTCACATGGCTGGTAAAGCCTTTTCCCTGCAGTCTGACACTATCCAGCCCCACATGGATAAGGATTTCCAGCCCATCCTCTGTGCGAAGGCCATAGGCATGCAGCGTTTCCGCCACCGTTGCCACCTCACCATCCACAGGGGCATATATCTTTCCGTCCTTCGGCAGGATAGCTGTACCATCCCCCAGAAGCCTTCCGGAAAATGCTTCATCAGACACCTGTTCCAGCGGTACGACCTGTCCGCTTATGGGCGCCAGTATCTTCCTTTCTTGTTTTGCATTCCTTTTTCTGTCCATGGTATGACTCCTTTTCCAAGATTTCTTACTGTTACTGTGTCCAAAATCCTGCAGAATCATCCAAACCAATGAAAAAGAACGAAAAAAAGGATATGGGATTTTCATCCACATATCCTTCTATTTCCGATTTTATACGATTTGTTATCAATCTTCGTCCAGCTTCAGTACGGACATGAATGCCTTCTGTGGTACTTCTACGTTGCCGATCTGACGCATACGTTTCTTACCCTCTTTCTGTTTTTCCAGCAGTTTCTTCTTACGGGTAATGTCACCGCCGTAACATTTCGCCAATACGTCCTTACGCAGAGCGGAAATGGTTTCTCTGGCGATGATCTTCGCACCGATAGCTGCCTGAATGGGAATTTCAAACTGATGTCTGGGAATTTCCTTTTTCAGCTTTTCGCACATCTTTCTGCCGCGTTCCACGGAGGATGCTCTGTGTACGATAAAGGACAGGGCATCGACAGGTTCTTTGTTTACCAGAATATCCAGTTTCACCAGATCACTTTCCTGATAGCCGATCAAGCTGTAGTCAAAGGAAGCGTAACCACGGCTTCTGGATTTCAGTACGTCAAAGAAGTCATAAATGATTTCATTCAGAGGCATATGATATGTCAGCATCACACGGGTGGAATCCAGATATTCCATACTGATATATTCACCACGTCTCTGCTGGCACAGTTCCATGATGGGGCCAACATAATCCTTAGGCAGCATGATCTCTGCCTTTACGATGGGTTCTTCCATCTTTTCGATCCGGGCAGGATCGGGCATATTGCTGGGGTTGGACAGGTCAAAGCTTGTGCCGTCTGTCAGATATACTTTATAGATAACGCTGGGTGCTGTTGTTACCAGATCCAGGTTATATTCTCTTTCCAGTCTTTCCTGAATGATTTCCAGATGCAAGAGACCAAGGAAACCACAGCGGAAACCAAAGCCCAGAGCAATGGATGTTTCAGGTTCGAAGAACAGGGCAGCGTCATTCAGCTGCAGTTTTTCCAGTGCATCACGCAGGTCGGGATATTTTGCACCATCCACAGGGAAGATGCCGCAGTAAACCATGGGATTTACCTTTTTATAGCCGGGCAGAGCCTCTGCTGTAGGATTAGCAGCCAGTGTAACAGTATCACCAACACGAGTATCAGATACTGTTTTGATGCTGGCCGTAAAATAGCCTACCATACCTGCACTCAATTCATCCGCAGGAATGAAACGGCCGGGACCGAATACACCAACTTCCACAACATCAAATTCCTTGCCCGTTGCCATCATTTTTACTTTGCGGCCCTTACGGATGCTACCGTCAAAGACACGCATCAGAACGATAACGCCTCTGTACTGGTCATATACAGAGTCAAATACCAGCGCTTTCAGGGGTGCATCGGGGTCGCCTTCGGGAGCAGGGATGTCTGTGATGATCCTTTCCAGTACATCTTCGATATTGATGCCGTTTTTTGCGGAAATTTCAGGAGCATCTTCTGCGGGGATACCGATGATATCTTCAATTTCCTGTTTTGCCCACTGGGGATTTGCGCTGGGCAGGTCGATTTTATTAATAACAGGCAGGATCTCCAGATTGTTATCCAGCGCCAGATACACATTTGCCAGTGTCTGTGCTTCGATGCCCTGTGCCGCATCAACGATCAGCACCGCACCTTCGCAGGCCGCCAGGGAACGGGATACTTCATAGTTAAAGTCCACATGACCGGGGGTATCGATCAGGTTGAACTGATATTCTTCGCCGTCCTGCGCCTTATAGATCAGACGCACCGCCTGAGATTTGATAGTGATACCTCTTTCTCTTTCCAGATCCATGTTATCCAGAACCTGTTCCTGCATTTCTCTATCTGTCAAAAGACCCGTTTTCTGGATCAGTCTGTCTGCCAGTGTGGATTTACCGTGGTCGATATGGGCCACGATACAAAAATTTCGAATATTTTTCTGTTTGTCCTGAGACATAGGCTTCCTCCTTAAACGAATGAATAGTCATATAAC
>JAFRZQ010000209.1 GCA_017442465.1 Anaerotignum sp.
TGCAGACCATCCTCTACCGCATTTTGATGTACCGGCGGAGTGCCCACAAAATGTATGTACAAGTCTATTTTTTCCTTTGTGCACATGCTCCATATGAACATGCCAATTACAATGGCGGCAAAGATGCCGAAACCCCTGCGGCAGTTATTTCCAGAGGGACAACACCCCAGCAGAAAACAGTCAGAGCAAACTTAAGCGAACTGGCGGCAAAAGTAAGAGAAGCAGAACTGGAAGCCCCCGCGGTCATCATCATTGGGGAAACGGCGGAACTGGATTTCACGGGCACCATTCCCAGACCTTTGTACGGCGTGAAAATTGGCGTGACTGGCACGAAATCCATCACACGCAAATTCCGCGACCGACTGGAAGAACTGGGGGCGGCGGTGACAGAAATGGATTATTCTGCCATCGTGCCTTACAGAGAAAATGCTCACTTAGAGGAAGAATTACAGAAAATCTCCGAATATCCCTGGGCGGTGTTTACCAGTCCCAACGGCGTAGAGATTTTTTTTGACTATCTGAAAAGGCTGAAATTCGATGTGCGGAAACTGGCGAATTTGAAATTTGCAGTCATCGGCACAGGCACAGCGGCGGCGTTGGAGAAAAGGGGCATCTATGCTTCCTATCTTCCTGAAAATATGACGTGGAAAGCCTTGCAAAAGGTCTTTGTGATACAGTAAAAAAAGACGAGAAAATCCTTATCATGCGGGCGGAACAGGGCTCTGAGATTTTAACAGAGGTTCTGGATGATGCAGGTATGGCTTATACAGATGTAAAGATTTATGATATCCATGTAGACGAGGACAAACGGAGATTTGCCAACGAAAAGGCACAGGAGATGGATTTTATTACCTTTGCCTCTGGCTCCGGTGTCCGCGGCTTCATGGAAAACGGCGGCTCTATCCCCGCGGGAACAAAGGCCGTCTGCATCGGCAGTTCGACTGCGAAGATGCTGAAAAAATACGGAGACTATGATAAAATCATTGCAGAGACATTCAATGTGGATGGTGTAGTGGAAGCGATTTTGCGGGAGGTGGAAAAATGAGAAGATTTCGGAGACTCAGAACAACAGAAACCATGCGCAAACTGGTGCGGGAGACCCGTATTTCTCCTGAAGAAATGATCTACCCCATCTTTGTCATTGAAGGGGAAAATATCAAAAATCCTGTGGATTCCATGCCTGGGGTGTATCAGTATTCCATTGACAGACTGCATGAATTGCTGGTGGAAATCAAGCTGTCTGGCATCAGCGGTGTGCTGATTTTCGGCATTCCTGCGGAAAAGGACGAGGTGGGTTCTCAGGCGTACAATACCGATGGCATCACTCAGAGAGCTATCCGTCATATCAAGGAAAACTATCCCGAACTCTTGGTCATTGCTGATGTTTGCCTGTGCGAATATACTTCCCATGGACACTGCGGTCTGGTGCATGACTGTCATATCCTGAATGACGAGACCCTGCCCCTCTTGGCAAAAATGGGCGTGACACTGGCACAGGCTGGTGCAGATATTATTGCACCTTCCGATATGATGGACGGGCGTGTGGCGGCAATTCGTTCTGCACTGGATGAAAACGGCTTCGAGAATATTCCCATCATGGCTTACAGCGCAAAATTTGCTTCCGGCTATTACGGACCTTTCCGTGATGCGGCTCACTCTGCCCCTCAGTTTGGGGACAGACGCTCCTATCAGATGGACCCCTGTAATAAAAAAGAAGCCCTCCGCGAAATCGCTGATGATATTGAAGAAGGGGCAGATATGGTTATCGTAAAGCCTGCTCTGGCGTATCTGGATGTGGTGGAAGCGGCGGCACAGCGGTTCGACCTACCTATTGCTGTTTATAATGTCAGCGGCGAATACGCCATGGTGAAGGCGGCAGCACAGATGGGCTGGATCGATGAAAAGCGTATCGTCATGGAAAACCTGATTGCTATGAAGCGCGCCGGTGCAACCATCCTCATCACTTATCATGCACTGGATGCGGCAAGATGGCTGAAAGAAGTGTGAGAACATGGAAAAAGAGAAGAAATGGGAGAGAGTAACACAGGAATTTTCTCCCGTTTGTGACGAAAACAGCAGGGTGCTGATTTTAGGTACAGCCCCCTCCAGAAAATCCCGTGAGGTCGGTTTTTATTATGGTCATCCCCAGAACCGTTTCTGGAAGATGCTGGCGGCGGTGACAGGAGAGGAAGTCCCTCAGACCATCGAAGAAAAGAAAGCGTTACTGCTGCGGGATCATATTGCTTTGCATGATGTCATCCATAGCTGTGACATTATTGGCTCCA
>JAFRZQ010000031.1 GCA_017442465.1 Anaerotignum sp.
CACAGTAGGTATCGACTGTGTAGCTATGTGCGTAAACGATATCATCTGTGTAGGTGCAAAACCTCTGTTCTTCCTGGACTATATTGCAGTTGGCAAAAACTTCCCCGAAAAAATCGCTTCCATCGTTAGCGGTGTTGCAGAAGGCTGTGTACAGTCCGGCGCATCCCTGATCGGCGGCGAAACAGCAGAAATGCCCGGCTTCTATCCCGAAGACGAATACGATCTGGCAGGTTTTGCTGTAGGTGTTGTTGACAAAGATAAAATCCTGAACAACAAAACAATCAAAGAAGGCGACGTAATCCTGGCTCTGCCTTCCAGCGGTGTTCACTCCAACGGTTTCTCTCTGGTACGTCGCGCACTGGATGTAGAAAACGCTGATATCAAGACTCCTCTGGAAATGCTGGGCGGTAAATCCATCGGCGAAGCTCTGCTTGCTCCTACAAAAATCTATGTAAAACCCATGCTGGCTCTGTTTGAAGAAGTAACAGTAAAAGCTGTTTCCCACATTACAGGCGGCGGTTTCTATGAAAATATCCCCAGATCCATCCCTAAAGGCTTCGGCGCAAAAATCAATAAAGCATCCCTGCGTACACCTGCCATTTTCGATCTGATCATGGAAAAAGGCAACATCCCTGAAAGAGATATGTTCAACACATTCAACATGGGTGTTGGTATGTCCGTTGTTGTAGCAAAAGAAGATGCTGAAAAAGCAATCGAAGTTCTGAAAGCAAACGGTGAAGACGCTTACATCATGGGCGAAATCATCGCTTCCGAAGAAGGTGTTGTGATTGAATAAGACAAAAATTGCTGTTTTCGTATCCGGCGGCGGCACAAACCTGCAGGCTTTGATCGATGCGGCGAAAAGAGGAGAGATCCCCAGCGGTGAGATCGCATTGGTGCTGGCAAGCAACGATAAAGCCTATGCTCTGACAAGAGCAGCGGAAAACAATATCCCTTCCGTAGTTGTGAAGCGCAAGGATTATGAAAACCAGATCGCTTATGAAGAAGCGGTGAAAGGTGTTCTGGCGGAAAACGGCATCGATATGATCGTTCTGGCAGGCTTTATGACTATCCTCAGTGAAAACTTCACTTCTGCATATCCCAAACGCATCGTGAATGTACATCCTTCCCTGATCCCTTCCTTCTGCGGCGAAGGCTTCTATGGTCTGCGTGTCCATGAAGCAGCTCTGGAATATGGCGTGAAGGTGACAGGTGCGACTGTTCACTATGTCAATGAAATTCCCGACGGCGGCGAGATCATTCTGCAGAAAGCCGTGGAAATCCTGGAAGGCGACACAGCAGAAGTGCTGCAGAAACGTGTCATGGAACAGGCAGAATGGATCCTGCTTCCCAAGGCGGTTGAATTAGTAGCAAAGAAATTGCAGGCTTAATTTTCTTACATATAGAAAGGACGTAATTATGGACGTTTACAAAAAAGATACAATGAAAGATCTGGTAAAAGACAACCCTTATGTTGGTCGTGGTATCGTGATCGGTAAAACAGAAGACGGCACAAAAGCTGCTTTTGCTTACTTCATCATGGGCAGAAGCGACAACAGCCGTAACCGCATCTTCAGAGAAGAAGGCGAAGACGTTATGATCTATCCCTTCGATGAATCCAAAGTAGAAGATCCTTCCCTGATCATCTATGCTCCCGTTCGTAAACTGGACGGCAAACTGATCGTAACAAACGGTGACCAGACAGATACAATCAGAGATTTCGTTCTGGAAGGCAAATCCTTCGAAGACGCTCTGGAAACAAGAGAATTCGAACCCGATGGCCCTAACTGGACACCCAGAATCAGCGGTATGCTGACATTCGCTGACGGCGACTTCACATATAAAATGAGCATCCTGAAATCTGCTGATGCAGAAGGTACAGCTTGCAACAGATTCACATATTCCTATAAAGCACTGGCTGGCGTTGGTCACTTCATCCATACATACATGGGCGATGGCAACCCTCTGCCTACATTCTGCGGTGAACCCGAAAGAACTATCGTTCCCAACGATATCGACGCTTGGCTGGAAGAAATCTGGACAAACCTGAACGAACAGAACAAAATTTCCATCTATGTTCGTTTCGTTGACCTGAAAACAGGCGAAGTTGAAAACAGAATGATCAACAAAAACGCATAAGAGAGAGGGGATATTTACAATGAAAGAATTTGAACTGAAATATGGTTGTAACCCCAACCAGAAACCTGCAAAAATCTATATGAACGGTGACAAGGAACTGCCCATCGAAATCCTGTCCGGCAGACCCGGCTACATCAACTTCCTGGATGCGTTCAACAGCTGGCAGCTGGTAAAGGAAATCAAAGAAGCTCTGGGCATGCCCGCAGCAACATCCTTCAAACACGTTTCTCCCACATCCGCAGCAGTAGGTACACCTATGAGCGATGACCTGAAAAAGGCTTGCTTCGTAGATGATATCGAAGGTCTGGATGAATCCCCTCTGGCACTGGCTTATGCAAGAGCAAGAGGTACAGACAGAATGTCCTCCTTTGGTGACTGGATTGCTCTGAGCGATGTTTGTGACGAAACAACAGCTAGACTGATCAAAAGAGAAGTTTCCGATGGTATCATCGCTCCCGGCTACACAGACGAAGCGCTGGAAATCCTGAAATCCAAAAGAAACGGCAACTACAATATCGTAAAGATCGACCCCAACTACGTTCCTGAAGTACAGGAAGTAAAACAGGTATTCGGTATCACATTCGAACAGGGCAGAAACAACTTCGAAATCAACAAAGCCCTGCTGGAAAATATCGTAACAGAAAACAAAGAACTGCCCGAAGAAGCAAAACGCGATCTGATCATCGCGCTGATCACTCTGAAATATACACAGTCCAACTCTGTATGCTTCGCAAAAGACGGTCAGGCGATCGGCGTTGGCGCTGGTCAGCAGTCCAGAATCCACTGCACAAGACTGGCTGGTAACAAAGCAGATATCTGGCACCTGAGACAGCACCAGAAAGTTCTGAACCTGCCTTTCCTGCCCACAGTAGGCCGTCCTGACAGAGATAATACAATCGACGTTTATATCTCCGATGATTACGAAGATGTAC
>JAFRZQ010000210.1 GCA_017442465.1 Anaerotignum sp.
CTATGAACTGGTGAAACATCTGGAATTCAAGAGCATGTTCAGCCGATTTGAAGGGGCAGTAACAACTGCGGAAAAGAAAGAAGAAAAGGTATACAGACTGGTGACTGACAGAGAAGGTGCGGAAAATATAATGTCTTCTCTGGAGCAGGGGGAAACAGGTTACGCTTTCGTATACGATAATGAAGAATGTCAGGGACTTGCTCTGTATCAGGAAAAACTGGGCGGTGTATGGGTGGAAGCATCCATGCAGCTGCTGATGGATGATATCCTGCGTATTTTCAAAGAGTTCTTTGCAAATGCAGCATATCGTAAAATCGGCCATGATGTGAAGCAGGATATCAAACTGCTCCGGGGCTATGGCTATGATGGTTTTGAAGCAGAATTCGATACGGCCATTGGGGCGTATATTCTGAATGCCACAGGCAGTTCCTATGAGTATGACGATATTGCCAATACTTTCCTGAACGAAACCTATCCTTCTGCCGAGGAAGTGCTGGGCAAGGGCAGAACGAAAAAGGCCTTTGCTTCCCTGCCTGATGGGGAAAGAGCGGCTTTTGCAGCCAGACAGGCGGAAATCTTCTTCCGTGCCAGAAAGGTCATGGATGAAAAATTGCAGGAAAACGAACAGGTCAGCCTGTTCTATGATATGGAAATGCCCCTCATTTACGTTCTGGCGGACATGGAAAAATACGGCATCAAGGTGGATAAGGAAGCTCTGCTGGCGTATCAGAAACTGCTGGACGAAAGCCTTAGCGGTATGACAGAGGAAATTTACGAACTGGCGGGGGAAGAATTCAATATCAATTCCCCTAAACAGCTGGGCGTGATTTTGTTTGAAAAACTGGGCATGAAGGGCGGTAAGAAGACAAAAACAGGTTACTCCACAGCGGCGGATGTGCTGGAAAAACTGCGTTTTGAGCATCCTATCGTGGACAAGATCTTAAATTATAGAACACTGGCAAAACTGAAAAGCACCTATGCCGATGGCCTTCTGGCGGTGATGGATATAGATACGGAAAAAATCTATTCCACCTTTAACCAGACCATCACGGCAACTGGACGCATTTCTTCTACAGAACCGAATCTGCAGAATATTCCTGTTCGTCTGGAACTGGGCAGAGAACTGAGAAAGGTATTTATTCCCGAAAGTGACGATTACTGCTTCCTGGATGCAGACTATTCCCAGATCGAACTGCGTGTGCTGGCTCATATTGCAGGGGATGAAAGCCTGATCGATGCATTCAGGAACAATCAGGATATCCACCGTATGACGGCTTCGCAGGTGTTCCATGTGCCTTTTGAGGAAGTAACATCTCTCCAGAGAAGCAATGCCAAAGCAGTCAACTTTGGTATCATTTACGGCAAGGGTTCTTTTACGCTGGGACAGGATTTAGGCATCAGCAGAAAAGAAGCGGAAGATTATATCAATGCCTACTTTGCCAGATATCCTAAGATCAAGGGCTTTATGGATGATACCATCAAAAATGGTGCGAAGGATGGCTATGTTTCCACTCTGTGGAACCGCAGACGTGCTATGCCTGAACTGCAGAGCAGCAACTTCATCCAGCGTGCGGCTGGGGAAAGAGCGGCTATGAATATGCCCATTCAGGGCAGTGCTGCCGATATCATCAAACTGGCTATGATCAAGGTACACAAGGCACTGAAGGATGGCGGCTTCAAGTCCCGTCTGATCCTGCAGGTACACGATGAATTGCTGATCGAGACATATAAAGACGAAAAGGAAGCTGTGGCAAAAATTCTGAAGGAAAATATGGAACAGGCGGCAGAACTGCTGGTTCCTCTGGATGTGGATGTCCATGAGGGTGCATCCTGGTATGAAGCGAAATAAAGAAGAGGTAGAAATATGAAAGTAATTGGTTTGACAGGGGGCACAGGCAGCGGCAAAAGCGTTGTCAGCAAATCCCTTCTGGCAGCAGGTGCCGTGATCGTAGATGCGGATAGAATCGCCCATGAGATCATCCTGAAAGGGGAGCCTGCCTATCATGAGATTATCGAATATTACGGCACTGGCATTCTGGATGCAGAAGGCAACATCATCCGCAAAAAATTGGGCGAGATCGTATTCAATGATAAAGAAAAACTGGCATTTCTGAACCAGTGTACCCATAAATATATCACTGCGGAAGTGAAAAGACAGATCGCAGAGGCAAAGGAAGCGGGCACAGCGAAGGCTATTATTGTAGATGCGCCGCTGCTTCTGGAAGCAAAACTGGAAACGGTATGCGATCTGGTATGGGTGGTTTATGCGGAGCCTGAAGTGCGTGCCCAGAGGGTCATGGCAAGGGACGGCATCACCTATGAACTGGCAAAGGCCCGTATCGCCAACCAGAAAAGCTGGGAGGAATACAGGGCTGCGGCAGATGCTGTTATCGATAACAGCAAAGACCTTGTCCATCTGGAAAAACAGCTGGATGAGATCCTGAAAACACTGTAAAGGAAACGGAGTACAATGATTCGATTCATAAAAAGATTGTTTACACTGGCGGTTACTTTTGCGCTGCTGGTGTCCTTCGGATATTGCGTGGTATTGCCCCGGGTGCTGCCGTTGAAGTATCAGGATGCCGTAGAGAGATATACTGACCTGTACGGCTTGGAAAAAAGTCTGGTGAATGCAGTTATTTTCTGCGAAAGCCATTTTGAACCGGAGGCTGTTTCTTCTGCGGATGCCGTAGGGCTGATGCAGGTAACGGAGGAGACTGGCTGGTGGGCGGCAGCGCAGATCGGTCTGGCAGGAGAGGATATCGACCTGACTGACCCGGATACCAATATTCGAATTGGCTGCTGGTATCTGAGCTGGCTCATAGATAAATTTGATGGTGTGACAGAGACAGCCCTTGCGGGCTATAACGCCGGCCATGGGAATGTGGAAAAATGGCTTGCCGATGAAAGTATCAGCGGTGATGGGATCACCTTAGAGGAAATACCCTATGAAGAAACGAAGGGCTATGTGCATAAGGTACAGCTGATGGAAAAGATCTATCGCTATGTGTACCGATTGTGACGGGCTTTTGAGAGGATTGGAACTATATGAAAAAGCGGATTTTATTCCTGCTTCTGACCCTTTGTCTGGGGCTTTCTGCCTGCGGACAGGGCGGTTCGCAGCAGGATGATTTTACAGCAACAGGGGGAGAAGGAACAGAAATGGAAAAGGAAGATATGCTGACCCTTTCCATGCGTGTTCCGGAAACCATGAACCCCTTGCTGAACAGAGAAGAAACGGTTGACCGTATCCTGAAACTGATCTATCTGCCTTTGCTGGAGTTTGATGAAACAGGGAAGGCATATCCCGCTGTGGCGGAAAGCTGGGAGATGGGTGCAGACGGGAAAACGGTGACTATGCAGCTGAACAGAAATATTATGTGGCAGAACGGCGGCAAGCTGACGGCGGAGGATGTGGTTTATTCTTTCCGTACTATTCAGAATGCACCGGAAGGTTCTGTCTATAAAAAAGTATTGAACTATGTGGCAGACTGTACGAAAACAGGGGACTATACGGTTATATTCACCTTCCATGAAAATTTCAGCGATAACCTGAGTGCTCTGCGGTTTCCTGTGATCTCTGCAGGATATTATGACGGGAACAACGACCCTGCGGCCAATGTGAACCAGACCCCTATGGGAAATGGTATTTATGGGATGTATTCCTATAAAAAAGCAGCGGAACTGATCCTTACGGCCAGTGAAACCTATCATGGGGAAAAACCGCTGATCTCCGATATCCGTGTGAAGATCACTGCAGGAGAGGATACGGATATCAATGCCTTTGAACGGGGCATGACGGATGTACTGGTGACCGATGCCATGGAAGCCGGCAGATATGCCGATGAAGGGATCTCCGGTATGTACCAGTTCACTTCCAATGCGTTCGATTTCATCGGCTTCAACTTCCACAGGGAACTGTTTCAGGATAAGGCCCTGAGACAGGCGGTGGCCTATGCCCTGCCCAAGGAAAGCCTGATGGACAGTGTATATCTGAATTACGGCGTGATGACCAATACGCCCATCAACCCCAAAAGCTGGCTGTATGAGGAAAACGTGGCACTTTATGACCATAACCCATCCATGGCGTCTACCTTCCTGAAAAACAGCGGATGGCTGGATGAGGATGGCAATGGTAAGCTGGAAAAGAAGATGGAAAACGGCCAGACAAAACAGCTGAAAGCCACGATCCTCGTAAACTCTGAAAACACAGGCAGACGCCAGATCGCTGCGAAGCTGAAGGAAGAACTGACAGCCATCGGCTTTGAGATCACCATCGATCAGCAGCCCTTTGCGTCCTACCAGCAGAAATTTATTGACGGGGAATATGATATGATCATCGGCGGCTGGGACTGCTCCGAAGTGACAGACCTGAACCAGTTCTTCGGGACTGCCGGCAGCCTGAACTACACGGGATATACCAATGAGGAGGTAGACCGCCTGCTGGCTGCAGCGAGAAATGCCATCGGCGACGGCCCCACACTCCTTGCTTACAGCAGCCTCCAGAAAAAACTGGCGGAGGAACTGCCTTATATCAGCATTGCTTACCGCAATCAGGCAGTATTTGTTTCCAAAAATGTGAGCGGGGAGATCAGCCCTACGGAATTCAACGTATTCCATGGTATCGAAAAATGGACCTATGAGAAAGGGGAATAATCAATGTCCGAGATCAGAACCAATCCCTTTACGGGAGAGATGACGCTTTATGCGGAAAACAGAAAAAATCGCCCCTATGAATTTGTCCATAAGACGCAGGCGAAGGATACAAATAATGAAAACTGCCCCTTCTGCGGCGGTCATGAAAGATGGACCACCGATGCGGTTTATCAGGATGGCCCTGACGGTGCATGGCAGATGCGCGTATTCCCCAATATGTTTCCTGCAGTCAGGGAGGACTGTGAAGAAATGGAAGGGGAGGCTTTCTATGAAATGGCAGCGGGCAGAGGCAGACATGAAGTGCTGGTAGATACCCCTGACCATAATGAGACCATCGACCAGTTCAGTGAGGAACGCATCGAAAAGGTGCTGCAGGTATTGCAGGATCGCCTGAATAACTTCCGTGCCAGAAAGCATACCCAGTATGTGCAGATTTTCAAGAACTGCGGTCCTTCCGCGGGTATGAGCGTACGCCATTCCCACTGGCAGGTGACAGGATTGCCTGTTGTGCCAAGACGTGCGGCGGTCATGGCAGAAAAAATGCAGGGAGATGACTGCCTTTTCTGCAAAATGCTTACATACGAAAAGGAACAGGGAAAACGCATTGCCGGGGAAACAGAACATTTCCTTGCCATCACCCCTTATGCCGGCAGATTCCCCTATGAACTGTGGCTGGCACCCAAAGCCCATCAGAGGGACTTCGGCGATATGAACGATGCAGAACGAAAAGACCTTGCCCATCTTCTGTGGGAAATGCTGCAGAAGGTGACAGGGCTGAAAGAGGATGTGGGCTATAACATCTGTGTGATGGATGGTCCCAGAAATACAGACTTCCACTGGCATATCGAGATCCTGCCCCGTATCGGTGGTTTCGCAGGCTTTGAATATGCAACAGACTGTTTTATCTGCATGGCGAGCCCCGAACGGGCGGCAAAATATTACAGAGGCGAAGAATAAAAGAAAGACACCAATTCAAAAATCTGATTTGGTGTCTCTTTTTATTACAGTAATTCTCTGTAATCATGGAAGCAAACATCGGCGATGGTTTTGATCTTATGGATATCCTGATGACCGCGGACGGCGTCATCCAGAATGGCATAGACCTTAAATCCTGCCAGTTTTGCCCCCTTTACAGCATAATGGGCATCCTCGAAAACGACGGTGTCCTCCAAAGTACCGCCCATGAGTTTCATGGCGGAAAGATAGGCTTTTCCATCATCCTTATATTCCCCCAGTTCCGTACAGGTCAGTATATGGGAGAAGTATTTACGGATATCCAGTCTGTCCAGAGCAGGCAGGATATAATCTGCTTCGGAGGCCGTCAGGATGCACATGTTTACGCCTTCTTGTGCCATCTGCTCCAGATATTCCTTTGCACCGTCCTTTAGGGGGATGGTATGTCGGTATGCTTCAACAACAGATTCCA
>JAFRZQ010000211.1 GCA_017442465.1 Anaerotignum sp.
CTTTTGTCAGTGTTCTGTCTGCCAGGCGGCTTGCTTTTTCAGCACCGTCTTTGATGATCGCATCCAGATAATCTTTATTCGCTTCCAGTTCTTTTACGCGTTTCTGCACAGGTTCCAGATCTGCAACAACGGCTTCACCTACTGCTGTTTTGAATGTACCGTAACCCATACCGGCAAATTCTCTTTCCGCTTCCTGAATCGTTTTGCCAGTCACTGCACAGTAGATGCTCAGCAGATTGGAAATGCCTGGTTTATCTTCGGCAAAACGGATTTCATTATCGGAGTCTGTCATGGCACGTTTCATTTTATTCATGATCACTTTGGGATCATCCATCAATGTGATGATATTATTCTGATTTTCATCAGACTTGGACATCTTCTTTGTGGGTTCCTGCAGAGCCATTACTCTGGCACCAACTTTACCAATATATGCCTCAGGCACTTTGAATGTATCACCATATACGCCGTTGAAACGCTGTGCAATGTCTCTGCTCAGTTCCAGGTGCTGTCTCTGGTCTTCCCCTACAGGCACCAGATCTGTCTGATACAGCAGGATATCCGCTGCCATCAGTGTAGGATATGTGAACAGGCCGGCATTGATGTTTTCTGCGTGTTTCGCAGATTTATCCTTAAACTGTGTCATTCTGTTCAGTTCGCCCATGTATGTGTAGCAGTTCAGGATCCAGCCCAGCTCTGCATGCTGAGGCACATGAGACTGATAATACATGATATTTTTTTCAGGTTCCAGGCCAACAGCAAGATACTGTACCAGCAGGTCTCTTGCCTGTTTACGAAGTTTTACGGGATCCTGACGAACTGTAATAGCGTGCATATCTACGATGCAGTACAGACAGTCATATTCATCCTGCAGTTTTGTCCAGTTTTTCAATGCACCCAGATAGTTACCCAGTGTGATAACACCGGAAGGCTGCATACCGCTGAAAATACGTTTTTTCTGTTCCATAATTAAAATCTCCTCTTTCTATTCTACTCTGTTCAGTCTTTCTTTTCTTTATAATCCACATCAATGCATCCGGGATCTTCGGGGACAATAAATACACAGGCTACATAGGCCACGACACCAATAAAAAAATTCATCAGTGTGCCCAATGCCCAAAGCAATCGAATGATCGTAGCGTCCACAGCAAAATACTCTGCTATACCGCCGCATACGCCGGAAATCTTCATATCATTTTTAGATCGATATAATTTTTTATTCATAGGAAAAACCCTCCTTATTCTTCTGTTATGGTGCCTTTCAGCAGATCATTCTCAAAAAAGCTGAAATATTGATTTTCCCCGATAATAATATGATCTATCACTTCTACACCAAGGGGCACAAGCATCCTTCTCAGTTGATTTGTCATACGGATATCTTCATAAGAAGGTTTCACGCTTCCTCTGGGATGATTATGACAAAGCAATACGCCCGTAGCCTTGTATCTCAACGCCTTTTCCACCACCATGCGAGGACTGACCGTCGCATCATTGATCGTCCCTTCCGAAATTTTCGATGTATGGATGATCTTTCTGCGGCTGTCCAGGCAGACTGCATAAAAACACTCCGTTGGACGATATGCCAGAAGTGCCTTACAATAATCTACAGAACGGGGGAGCGATGTCAGTGATGGCTTCTGATCGGTCTTCTCTCTTTCATACCTGCGTACCAGTTCATGCAGCAGAGAGATAAAAACCGCACTTTTCACCCCTACTCCGGCTGTTTTTGCAATTTCATA
>JAFRZQ010000004.1 GCA_017442465.1 Anaerotignum sp.
AGTATTCACATACCAGGGCGACGGTGACCTGGCTTCCATCGGTACATGTGAAATCGTTCACGCAGCAGCTCGTGGCGAAAAAATCACAACAATCTTTATCAACAACGGTATCTACGGTATGACAGGTGGTCAGATGGCTCCTACAACACTGCCCGGCATGAAAGCTACAACAGCTCAGAAAGGCCGTGACCCTAAAGTAAACGGTAACCCTCTGCGTGTATCCGAAATGCTGGCTACACTGACAGGTCCTGCATACATTGAACGTGTATCCATCTCCACACCTGCTCAGGTTGCTGGTGCTAAAAAAGCAATCAAAAAAGCATTCGAAATCCAGAAACAGGGTCTGGGCTTCACATTTGTTGAAGTTGTATCCACATGCCCTACAAACTGGGGTGTAACACCTGTTAAAGCTATGGAATTTGTAAGAGAATCCATGATCCCTTACTATCCTCTGGGCGTATATAAAGATATTACAGTAGAGGAGGGCAAATAATATGAGTAACTTTTCTTCTATCATCGCAGGCTTTGGTGGTCAGGGCTCTCTGCTGATGGGTAAAATTATGGCATATGCAGGCATGCTGGAAGGCAAAGAAGTATCTTGGTGCCCTTCCTACGGTCCTGAAATGCGTGGTGGTACAGCGAACGTAAACGTTATCATCTCCGATGAAACAGTAGGTTCTCCCGTTATCACAAAAGACGCTGACTGTATCGTAGCACTGAACCAGCCTTCCCTGGACAAATTTGCTCCTGTAGTTAAAGAAGGCGGCTCTCTGGTTATCAATGCTGACCTGTGCACAGCTGGCGAAGTAAAAGAAGGCGTTAAAGTATACGCTGTTCCTGCAAACAAAATTGCAGCTGAAAACTTTGGCGGTTCCAAACTGGCTAACCTGGTAATGCTGGGTGCTGTAGTTTACGCAACAGGCGCTATCGATGTAAACGGTCTGGACGATACATTTGCTCATGTATTCGAAGGCGGCAAAGCTAAATTCATCCCCGATAACAAAAAAGCTTTTGAACTGGGTTATGAATTCGCTAAAAATCTGTAATCTAAACTAAATAGTTTACATATTTTCCCCCTGAAGGACATACCTTCAGGGGGTTTTTCTTTACGAACAAAAGCATTTGTGCTATACTAACAAATAAGTATGTAATCGTGAAGAAATTTCCATGAAGGGGAGTGCAGTATATGAAAAACAGAGTGAAGATCTCCATCGACGGCAAGAGCTTTACACTGGTGGGCGAAGAAACAGAAGAACATATGCGTCAGGTGGCAGAATATATCGATCATAAGATGACAGAGATCCGTCAGAAAGCAGTAGCAGTCACCCTGGATTCCAGCCTTGCCTATGTACTGACTTCCATTAACGTGGCGGATGATTATTTCAAGGAAAAAGCCTATACAGCAGAACTGGAAGGCAGATTGAGCGGAATGACTGCCAGAGCAAAAGAACTGGCAGCAAGGCTGGAAGAAGCGGAAAAAGCGATGGAAGCAGCAGAAGCGAAACTGGATGAATACGCATTGGCTATGGAAGATGGTATGGGCGTGCAGCTGCAGATGACTTCCGCAAAAACAAAAAAAGGTAAATAAAGAATACATAGAAAGAGTGGAAAGACGGGGATATGCCTGAAATCTGCTCTTTTCTTTCAATATATATGTTTGTAAAAAAAGGAAGGGGAACAATATGACAATGATGAAACCCGAACTGCTTTCTCCCGCAGGTTCCATGGATAGCCTGAGAGCAGCAGTAAACAGTGGCTGTGATGCAGTTTATCTGGGTGGCAAGAAGTTTGGTGCCAGAGCCTATGCAGGCAATTTTGACCTGAAGGAACTGGAAGAAGCCTGTGATTACTGCCATCTGCGCGGTGTAAAGGTATATGTGACCGTAAATACGGTGTATAAAGATGAAGAATTGAAAGAGTTTTTGGTATATATCAAAGATCTGTATGAAATGGGTGTAGATGCTCTGATCATGCAGGATGCAGGTGCCGCAAAACTGGTGAAGGAACACTTCCCTGATTTTCCTCTCCATGCCAGCACACAGATGACCTGTAATTCCCTTGCGGACGTAAAATATTGGGAAAGCCAGGGCTTCAACAAAATCGTTCTGAGCCGTGAACTTTCTATCGAAGAAATCAAACATATTGCGGAAAATGTGGATGCGGAAATTGAAACCTTCGTCCATGGTGCACTGTGTGTATGCTATTCCGGTCAGTGTATCATGAGCAGTATCCTTGGCGGCAGAAGCGGTAACCGTGGCCGTTGTGCCCAGACCTGCCGTCTGCCTTATACATTGTATAGAAGTACAGAAAATATGGCAGAAGGCCATCTGCTTTCTCCCAAAGATATCATGACGGTGAATATCCTGCCGGAACTGATCGAAGCAGGCATTGCATCTCTGAAGATCGAAGGCAGAATGAAGAGCCCTGAATACGTGGCAGGGGTAACTGGTATCTACAGAAAATATATCGATCTGTATTTTGAAGATCCTGAAAACTATGAAGTAGATAAGGAAGATATCAAAGCATTGAATCAGCTGTTCAATCGTGGCGGCTTTACAGAAGGTTATTATACTTCTTTTGCCGGCAGAGATATGATGAGCATCGAGCGTCCCAAGCCCTGGGGTCTGAAGGTAGGTATCGTTGATAAATATTTGCCCAAGCATAAAAAGGTGACCATCAGAACAAGAGAACCACTGGTACCCGGTGACGGTCTGGAAGTATGGACACAGGAAGAACCCCATGTTGGTACAAACGTTTCCAAACATTCCAAGGCTGGTGAAGTCATCACCATCACTATGGAAGGGGAAATCAATAAAAATGATGTGGTTTATCGTACTTTCGGCAAAGCCCTGAACGATGAACTGAAAAAATTCTACGAAAGAGATACACGCAAAATGCCCATCAGCGGTATGCTTCGTGTAAAAGAAGGCGAGCCTATTTCCCTGCAGCTGTGGGATAACGGTGGTAATAGTGTATTTGTCAGCGGTGCTGTGGTAGAACCTGCCGGTTCTTCTCCCATGCTGCCTATGAAGTTGAGAGAACTGGTAAACACAATGGGTGCGACCCCTTTCGTTCTGGAAAATCTGGAAACAGACATTGACCAGTATATTTTTGTCAGTGTTAGCGAAGTGAACCGTGTGCGCCGTGAAGCTTGTGAAGCACTGGAAGCATCCATCCTCAAGAAATCCAAACGAAAAGCAAAATCCGATGCTGTTTATGCAAAAGCAGAAAAGAGACCTTTCCAGCTGCGTAAAAAACTGACAGCATTGGTGATGAATCTGGGACAGCTGGATGCAGTGCTGAACGCAAAAGGTATTATCAGAGTATATTATGAATGTTCCTCTGAACTGGAAAAGAATCTGGATAAGATCATCGAAAGATGTAAAAACAAAGGCGTTTCCCTGTATATCGCTCTGCCTAGAGTGGCAAGGGAATGGAACGCAGAAAAGGAACAGCCCATGATCGATATGCTCATCAATAGCGAAATCGATGGTTTCCTCGTTCGTTCCGCAGGTCAGTTCGATCAGGTGAAAGACAGCGGCAAGAAGATCGTTGTGGACTATAACCTGAATGCCATGAACAGACAGACTGTGGAATACTGGAAAGAACAGGGGGCCGATAATGTCTGCCTGTCTGTGGAAGCCAACCTGCA
>JAFRZQ010000212.1 GCA_017442465.1 Anaerotignum sp.
GTGAAAAACGTATGATTATGAAAGGTGAATCCTGGTTCTGCAAACTGGCAGTTGCAGTGATGCGTATCTGGTTTGCGATCATGTTCAGGGTAGAAGTCAAGGGAAAGGAAAATGTTCCTGCGGAAGGCAATGCTATCATTTGTGCCAACCATTACAGTAACTATGACCCCTTTGCGGCAGCTATTTATCTGGACAGACTGCCTCATTATATTGGTAAGAAAGAACTGTTCAAATATAAGATCGTGGCATGGGCGCTGAATGAGGTAGGGGTATTCCCCATTGACAGAAAGGCTGCCATGGATATGAAAGCAGTAAAAACAGGTCTGAATATTCTGAAGGAAGGCAAGATCCTGGGTATTTTTGCAGAAGGCACCCGTGTAAAAGAAGGTGAACAGGTGGATGCAAAGGGTGGCGTTGCCCTGTTTGCTGTGAAGGGCAATGCAAATGTCATTCCCTGTGCCATCAGCGGTAAATATAAATTCCGTAATAAAATCACGGTAGAATACGGCAAACCCCTGACGCTGGAAGAATTCCGCGGTCAGAGACTGACAACAGAAGTGATGGGACAGATCACTGCGGTCATCATGGGAAAAGTCGAAGAAATGAAGGTGAAAGAATGAGCAGTGTAAAACTGGCAGAATCTGCAGGTTTTTGCTTTGGGGTAAAGCGTGCTATTGAAATGGCCTATGCGGAGATTGAAAAAAATGACGGGGAACCTTTATATTCCTATGGTCCGCTGATCCACAATAAAGAAGTGACCAATGATCTGGATGCAAAGGGACTGCACATCATTGAAAGTCTGGATGGCATCGATAAAGGTACTGTTGTGATTCGTTCTCATGGGGTGGGCAAGTTCCTTTATGATGCCTTGGAAGAAAAGGGCATGAAAATGGTGGACGGCACCTGTCCTTTCGTGAAAAAAATCCATATGATCGTAAACGAAGCATGGAACGAAGGAAAATCTGTAATCATTGCCGGTGACGGCAAGCATCCCGAAGTCATGGGCATCAACGGCTGGTGCGGCAACAGCGCTGTTATTCTGGAAAGTCCCGAGGAGGCCCAGGCGGCTGAACTGGATGCAGATAAAAAATATGCCGTTGTGGTACAGACCACATTCCGTCAGAGTAAATTCGATGACATGGTCGAAATTCTGAAAGGAAAGGGCCTGGAGCTGGATATTTCCCAGACGATCTGCTCCGCAACGGAAAAACGCCAGAAGGAAGCAATGGAACTTTCAAAAAATGTCGATAAAATGATCGTTATTGGTGACAAAAAAAGTTCCAATACGCAGAAATTAGTGGAAATCTGCAGAAAAAATTGTGAGAATACCGTCCATATTGAAACAATTTGCGATTTGGTGTTGAAAAATTTTTCAAGCGGTGATAGAATAGGTATAACTGCAGGTGCGTCTACACCGCCTGCAATAATTAAGGAGGTAGTTGTTACTATGAGCGAAAATGTAAAAGTAGAAGAAATGAGTTTTGAACAGATGTTGGAAGAATCCCTCGTTACACTGCATACTGGTGACGTTGTAAAAGGCACAGTTATCCAGGTAGTTGGCGAAGAAGTTTCCGTTAACCTGGGTTTCAAATCTGACGGTGTTATCCCCAGAGGCGAATTCTCCAGAGATACAACAGTAGTTCCCAGCAAAGTAGTTCAGCCCGGCGACGAAATCGAAGTATTCGTTGTTCGTGTTAACGATGGTGACGGCAACGTTCTGCTGTCCAGAAAACGCATCGAAGAACAGAAGGGCATGGAAGATATCGAAAAAGCTTTCAATGAAAAAACAGTTGTTGCTGGTACAGTAACAGACGTTGTTAAAGGCGGCCTGATCGCTATCGTAAATGGCGTAAGAGTATTCATCCCCTCTTCTCAGGTTTCCAACAGATTCATTGAAGACCTGTCCGTATTCAAAGGCCAGGAACTGGAATTCAACATCATCGAAATGGACAGAGTAAAACGTCGTATCATCGGCGGCAGAAAAGCTCTGGTTGAACAGGAAATCGCAGCTAAGAAAGCAGCTCTGTTCGAAACAATCGAAGCAGGTGCTAAGATCGCTGGTACAGTTTCCAGACTGACAGACTTCGGTGCATTCGTTGATCTGGGCGGCGTTGATGGTCTGATCCACATCTCTGAAATGAGCTGGGGCAGAATCTCTAACCCTAGAGAAGTTCTGAAAGAAGGCCAGGCTGTTGAAGTATTCGTTCTGGATGTAGATAAAGAAAAAGGCAAAATCAGCCTGTCTCTGAAAGATGCTAGCATGAACCCCTGGACACTGGCAGTAGAAAAATATGCTGTAGGTACAGTTGTTGAAGGTAAAGTAGTTCGTATGGTACCTTTCGGTGCATTCGTTGAACTGGAACCCGGCGTAGATGGTCTGGTACACATTTCTCAGATCGCTAACAAACACGTTGTTAAACCCGAAGATGAACTGAAGGTTGGCGAAGTGATCAAAGTAAAAGTTCTGGAAGTGAACTCCGAACAGAAAAAAATCAGCCTGTCCAAACGTCAGGCAGAAGCTCCTGTTGAAGAAGCTCCCGCAGAAGAAGCAGAAGCTCCCGCAGCAGAATAATTTCGCGTGACAGACTCCCATTGTGGCGTGACCACGATGGGAGTTTTCTTTTGCAAAAAAAATTATGCAAAGAAATTTTTATTCAAGTTTTGATTGAATTTTTTTGTTCAGCCAAAATCTTGAAAAAACAGGGCTTTTTGCGCTTTTTTGAAACGAAAATAAAATTTTGTTCATTTATTATTTATTCGATTTTTCGATAATATTGAAAAATTTTATAAAAAAGGCGTATCTATAGAAAAACCTTTGGAAATTGATTGAAAAACTGGCATTGTTACGAATGAATTTTTATGCTATACTTTTAAGAAATTTGACGGAGTAAAGGAGAGAAGTGTATGAAAAAGGAAGAAATTATCTGTACCATCGACCATACTCTGTTGAAACAGGATGCAACATGGGATCAAATCCGTGATTTATGCATAGAAGGCATGGAAAACGGTGTGGCTTCTGTATGTATCCCACCTTCTTTTGTCAAACAGGCGGCAGAATTTGCGGGAGAAAAACTTCCCATCTGCACAGTTATTGGCTTTCCCAATGGCTATCAGACCAGCATGATCAAGGTGCTGGAGGCTGCACAGGCTGTGAAAAACGGCGCTGATGAGATCGATATGGTCATCAATATCGGCTGGGTGAGGGAAAGAAGATATGATGACATCCTCAAGGAAATCAATGAGGTGAAAGAGGCCTGCAATGGAAAACTTCTGAAGGTCATCATCGAAACCTGCCTTCTGACGGAAGAAGAAAAAATCGCTCTTTGCGATGTGGTGAGCCGCTCCAAGGCGGAATTCATCAAAACCAGCACAGGCTTTGCCGGCGGCGGGGCTACACTGGCGGATATCCAGCTGTTCAAAAAATATGTAACAGGGGATACCAAGATCAAAGCAGCAGGCGGTATCAAATCCGTTTCTGATGCAGAGGCTTTCCTGGCGGCAGGGGCAGACAGACTGGGCACAAGCTCTCTTCTGGCAATGCTGAAACAGGAAGGATAAAAAAACCCATAGGTGCGCGAAATGCGTATAATGATAGAGGAAACTTGAAAATATGGGGAAAACAAAAAAAGGGAGGAATTTATAATGAAATTATCCAAAAAATTAACAGCAATGGCAATGGTAGCAGTTATGGCACTGGGCGTAACAGCATGTGGCGGTTCTGAACCCGCAGCAGATGATGCAGCAAAAACATACATCATTGCTACAGACACAACATTCGCACCTTTCGAATTCCAGAACGAAGCTGGTGAATTTGTAGGTATCGACCTGGATCTGCTGGCAGCAATCGCTGAAGATCAGGGCTTCGAATATGAACTGCAGGCACTGGGCTTCAACGCAGCAGTACAGGCTCTGGAAGCTGGTCAGGCTGACGGTGTAATCGCTGGTATGTCCATCACAGATGCAAGAAAAGAAAAATTCGACTTCTCCGAAGCTTACTTCGATTCCGGCGTTGTAATGGGTATTGCAGCTGATAACGAAGAAATCAAAGGCTATGAAGATCTGGCTGGCAAAAAAGTAGCAGTTAAGATCGGTACAGAAGGTCAGGCTTTTGCTGAATCCATCAAAGATCAGTATGGTTTTGAAACAGTAACATTTGACGATTCCAGTGCTATGTACATGGACGTAACAGTTGGTAACTCCGCAGCTTGCTTCGAAGATTACCCTGTACTGGGCTATGGTATCACTCAGGGCATTGGTCTGAAAATGGTAACAGATAAAGAACAGGGCAGCTCCTACGGTTTTGCAGTTGGTAAAGGCATCAACACAGAACTGCTGGATATGTTCAACACAGGTCTTGCTAACCTGAAAGAAAGCGGCAAATATCAGGAAATTCTGGATACATACATCCAGGGCTAATTTCCGTAAGGAGTAGTGCCTTATGAGTGGTTTTTTTGAGTATGTAGGACAGTGTATGCCCCAGCTCTTTACAGGGCTGAAGTTTACACTCTTAATGACAGTTTGCGCCTTGGTTCTGGCAGTTATCATTGGTATGATCGCCTGCCTGTTCAGCATTTCTAAAATGAAACCTCTGAACTGGATTTCCGGCATCTACCTGAGTGTCATCCGTGGTACACCTTTGATGGTTCAGGCCTTCTTTATCTACTTTGGTCTGACTTCTGCATTGGGCATCAGAATTTCTGCCTTTAATGCAGCGATCCTCGTTCTTTGTCTGAATGCTGGTGCATATCTGTCTGAAATTTTCAGAAGTGGTATCGCGGCAGTCAACAAAGGCCAGATGGAAGCTGCAAGAAGCTTGGGTCTGCCCTATGGTGTAGCTATGCGCAAAATCATCCTGCCTCAGGCGATCCGTATCGTTATCCCTTCCGTACTGAATCAGTTCATCATCACACTGAAGGATACATCTATCCTGTCCGTTATCGGCTGTGGTGAATTGATGCGTCAGGGTCAGCAGATCATCGCGTACAATTTCCGTGCGTTCGAAACTTATACGATCGTTGCGGTAATGTACTATGTTGTTGTTGTTGTTCTGACGAAAGTATTCCAGATGATTGAAAGGGGGCTGGCAAACAAATGATCAAGGTAAAAGTTGAACAGTTGAAAAAAAGTTTTGGCAGCCTGGAAGTACTGAAAGGTATCGATTTGGAAGTCAAAGAAGGCGAGGTTGTATGTCTGATCGGTCCTTCCGGTTCTGGTAAGTCCACATTTTTGCGCTGCCTGAACAAGCTGGAAGAAACAACTGCAGGCACAGTTATCGTTGATGACAACGATATCACAGACCCCAAATGTAATATCAACAAGATCAGGGAAAACATCGGTATGGTGTTCCAGCAGTTCAATCTGTTCCCTCATCTGAATGTTTTGGAAAATATTATGCTGGCACCTGTGGACAGAAAGAAAATGTCCAAGGAGGAAGCAAAGGAAACAGCTGAAAGACTGCTGGCAACAGTAGGTCTGGCGGAAAAGGCAAGTGAATATCCTGCAAACCTTTCCGGCGGTCAGCAGCAGCGTGTTGCCATTGCCCGTGCATTGGCCATGAAACCCGATATCATGCTGTTCGATGAACCCACATCTGCGCTGGACCCTGAAATGGTAGGCGAAGTACTGGAAGTAATGAAACAGCTGGCAAGAGACGGTATGACAATGATCGTGGTAACTCATGAAATGGGTTTTGCGAGAGAAGTTGCAGACCGTGTAATCTTCATGGATGGCGGATATATCGTGGAACAGGGTACACCCGCAGAGGTATTTGGCAATCCTCAGCATAAGAGAACACAGGATTTCCTGAACAAAGTTCTCTGATATTCAGAAATCAAAGTCCCAAACAGAAATGTTTGGGACTTTTCTTGTTTTTTGGCAGGAAAAGTGGTACTCTTTTTTATACATGAATATACAAAAGAAAAGAGGAGACAGTATGCTTGCAGTAATCGTAAATACGTTGACAGTTCTGATCGGCAGTGCCATTGGGCTGTTGTTAAAAAAAGGGATCCCGGAACGGATCACAGATACATTGATGAAAGGTTTAGGGCTTTGTACCCTGTATATCGGCTGGAGCGGAACGCTGAAAGGGGAAAATACCCTGGTTCTGATTTTATCCATGGCGATCGGTATTCTCATCGGGGAAGGGCTGGATCTGGATGATAAGCTGAACCGCTTTGCTACCGGCATGGAAAATCGATTCAAAAAAGGCGGCAATGAAATTTCTCTGGCAGAAGGATTTGTGACTGCCTCTTTGGTGTTCTGCGTAGGCGCGATGACCATTGTTGGTTCCCTGCAAGCCGGACTTTCCGGGGATTATGAAATGCTGTTTACCAAATCTGTGCTGGATTTGATTTCCTCCATGGTGTTTGCATCCTCTCTGGGCATTGGTGTTATGCTGGCGGCAGGCTTTGTATTTGTATTTCAGGGCGGCATCGTTCTGCTGGCACAGTTTATTGCACCTTTCCTGACAGATGCCGTGGTGGCGGAAATGGTTTGCTCCGGCTCTCTGATCATTTTTGCACTGGGCCTGAATATTGTGGGTATCACAAAGCTGAAAGTCATTAATTTTCTGCCTGCGATTTTTCTTCCTATCCTGCTTTGTCCGGTTCTTGCGAATTTTGTGTAAGAAAACGGTTTTTTGGGAAAAATGAAAACGAATGTCTTTAAGGAGAAGACGGTTCGGAAAAATGTTCACGGAAATCCTGAAAAATCAGGAAAAACCCTTGCAAATCAAGGAGAAAAGTGATATAGTCTATTACAGTAATATTATAAGTTGTCGGCGAAGAAGAGTAGGTTGAATGACCTGCTCTTTGTTTTTAGAAAAGAATCGAGAAAAAGAGGTGTAAGAATGGCAAAGGCAAATAACACAGAACTGAAGGTTCTGCCTCTTCTGGAGCCTATCGTGGAAGCGAACGGCCTAGAACTGGTAGATCTGGAGTTTGTAAAAGAAGGTGTAAACTGGTACCTGCGTGTGTATATCGATAAAGACGGCGGCGTGAATATCGATGACTGTGAACTGGTAAGCCGTGCACTGGAAGCGAAACTGGATGAAAAAGACCCCATTGAACAGGCGTATATCCTGGAAGTAAGCTCCCCCGGTATCGACAGACCTTTGAAAAAAGAGGCTGATTTCGTAAAATATCAGGGTGAGATCATCGATGTAAAGCTGTATAAGGCAGTAAACGGCAGCAAACAGTATCAGGGCAAGCTGCTGAGTCTGGAAAACGGCGTACTTTCCATCGAAGAAGAAAATGGTAATGTAGTGGCATTTGAGTATAAAGATACAGCCAGCGTAAGACTGGCAGTGATCTTCTGATTCAGAGGGAGGAATTTGGAAAATGGATAGCAAAGAATTTTTGACCGCATTGGAACTGGTTGCAAAAGAAAAAGGAATCGATAAGGAAATCATTTTCGAAGCGATCGAAGCATCTCTGGTTTCTGCATGTAAGAAACACTTTGGCACAAGCCAGAACATCAAAGTAGACATGAACAGAGAAAATGGTGAAGTAAAATGCTTTACACAGAAAACAGTTGTGGAAACTGTAGAAGATCCTCAGCTGGAAATGTCTCTGGAGGCTGCAAGAGAACTGAAAGCCGGCTATGAAATCGGCGACATCGTGGATATCGAAGTGACACCCAAAAACTTCGGCAGAATCTCTGCACAGACAGCAAAACAGGTGGTTGTTCAGAAATTCCGTGAAGCGGAAAGAGAAATCCTGTTCAACCAGTACATCACAAAAGAACGTGAAGTGGTAACAGCCATCGTTCAGAGAAAAGAACGCAGAAACGTGATCGTTCAGATGGGCAAGATCGATGCAGTTCTGGCTGCAAATGAACAGATACCCGGTGAACAGTATAACTTCATGGATCGCGTGAAAGTATACGTTCTGGAAGTAAAACAGACAACAAAAGGTCCTCAGATCTTTGTTTCCAGAACACACCCCGAACTGGTAAAACGTCTCTTTGAGCAGGAAGTGCCTGAAGTACATGACGGTACAGTAGAAATCAAGAGCATTGCCAGAGAAGCAGGCAGCAGAACAAAAATCGCTGTTTACTCCAAAAATGAAAATGTTGATGCCCTGGGTGCTTGTGTAGGTCAGAACGGTTACAGAGTAAACGTGATTGTAAACGAACTGGGCGGCGAAAAAATTGATGTTATCAACTGGTCTGAAGACCCCAGAGAATTCATTGCAGCAGCACTGCCTCCTTCCAAGGTTCTGGAAGTAAAACTGAACGAAGCAGAACAGAGTGCAAAAATCGTGGTTCCCGACCATCAGCTGTCTCTGGCCATCGGTAAAGAAGGCCAGAACGCAAGACTGTCTGCAAAACTGACAGGCTGGAGAATCGACATCAAGTCTGAAACACAGGCAAGAGAAACAAACTTCCTGGCTGATGAAGAACCCGTTGTGGAAGAAGCAGAAGAAATGGATGCTCTGGAAGCGATCGATGCAATTGAAACTTCTGAAGAAGAATAAGAAGGAGAGAGCGTATGAAACAGAGAAAAGTACCTCTCAGAAAATGCACCGGTTGTCAGGAAATGAAAGACAAAAAGGAACTCATCCGCATCGTCAGAAATGACGAAGGTGAGTTTTCTCTGGACCGCACAGGCAAAAAGCCCGGCCGCGGCGCATATATTTGTCCTAATGGAGAATGTCTGGCAAAGGCACAGAAATCCAAAGGACTGGAACGCTCCTTCAAGGCACCTGTGCCTAAGGACGTGTATGAACAGCTGGTAAAGGAACTGGAGGAAGGAAGCAATGAATAAATTTCTTTCCCTTCTGGGGCTTTGCAAGCGTGCAGGCAAACTTGCCGCAGGCGAAGTTGCAGCTGAACAGGCAGTACGCGGCAAAAATGCGTTTCTGCTGATCTTATCGGAGGATGCCTCCAAGAATACAAAAAAGAAATTCAGAAATTCCGCAGCTTACTACGAACTGCCCTTGGCAGAGATCGGAACCAAGGAAGAACTGGGCAGAGCCATCGGTACGGATATGCGCTCCATCATCGCGATCACCGAAGAGGGCTTTGCAAAAAAACTGAAACAGCTGGCGGATGATATCATAGAGAATAGAACGAAGGTCGGTGAAGACTGATCATCGAGAAAGACGAGGTGTTGTGGAATGTCCAAGATTCGTATTTATGAACTGGCAAAGCAGCTGAATGTTGCAAATAAAGATCTGATGGAAAAAATTCACAGTGTTGGTATCGAAGCAAAAAGCCATATGGGTATGCTGACTGAAGAAGAAGCAGCTAAGGTAACAGCGCTGTATCAGCCTAAAAAAGAAGAACCCAAAAAAGAAGCGCCTAAGAAAGAAGCTCCCAAGCAGGAAGTGAAAAAAGACGCTCCCAAGCAGCATGCACCCAAACAGGACGCACCTAAGAAAGATGCACCCAGAAAAGATGCACCTAAGCAGCATGCGCCTAAACAGGATGCACCTAAAAAAGATGCGCCTAAACAGAATGCGCCTAAGCAGGATGCTCCCAGAAAGGACAACAACCAGAAACAGGGCAGCAAAGACAACAGACCTGCACAGAAACAGGACAACAGAAATGACAACAGACAGGGTAAACCTCAGCAGCAGAACAACCAGAAACAGGGTGGTCAGCAGCAGGGCAAACCCCAGAATAAAGATAACAACAAGGGTAAAGATAAAAAGGGCGGCAAAAACAATAACCAGAAGGTAAAAGAAAACCCTATGGAACGCAGACGCCGTGAAATGGAAGAAGAAGCAGCACTGCTGGCGGAACTGGAAGCTCTGGAAGCAGCAGAAAAAGCAGCAAATGCTGATCCTGTGATCAAATATATCCCTGAATCCATCACAGTAAAAGAACTGGCAGAAGTTCTGGGCAAAAAAGGTTCTGACCTGGTAATGAACCTGATGAAAAAAGGTAAAATGCTGGCGATCAATGCAGCACTGGACTTTGATACAGCTGCTTCCATCGCAGAAGAATACAATGTGATCCTGGAACTGGAAGAAGAAAAAGACATCATGGAAGAAGCTTTCGGTACAGAAGAGGATGAAGACGAATCCAAACTGGAAGAAAGACCTCCCGTAGTAGTAGTTATGGGTCACGTTGACCATGGTAAAACATCCCTGCTGGATGCCATCCGTCATGCAAACGTAACAAAAGGCGAAGCAGGCGGTATCACACAGCATATCGGTGCTTACACAGTACAGATCGATGGCAAACCCATCACTTTCCTGGATACACCCGGTCACGAAGCTTTCACAGCAATGCGTATGCGTGGTGCTCAGGTAACAGATATCGCGATCCTGGTTGTAGCTGCCGATGACGGTGTTATGCCTCAGACAATCGAAGCCATCAACCATGCGAAAGCAGCTGGCGTTGAAATCATCGTTGCTATCAACAAAATGGATAAACCTTCTGCAAACCCTGACAGAGTAAAACAGGAACTGACAGAATTTGAACTGCTGGCAGAAGACTGGGGCGGCACAACAGTATGCGTACCTGTTTCCGCTCATACAAAAGAAGGTATCGATAACCTGCTGGAAATGATCATTCTGACAGCAGAAATGAAAGAACTGAAAGCAAACCCCAACAAAAAAGCAAGAGGTGCTATCATCGAAGCACAGCTGGACAAAGGCCGCGGCCCCGTTGCAACTGTTCTGGTACAGAGCGGTACTCTGCGTGTGGGCGACCCTGTTGTTGCTGGTCCTGCATACGGCAGAATCAGAGCGATGACAGATGATAAGGGCAGACGCGTAAAAGCTGCTGGTCCTTCCACACCCGTAGAAATCCTGGGTCTGTCCGAAGTTCCTGCTGCTGGTGACAGCTTCTATGTTGCTGCAAATGAAAAACAGGCAAGACAGCTGGCAGAAAGCGTAATTGCGAAAAACAGAGAAACACTGATCAGCCAGACACCTCAGAAAGTATCCCTGGATGACCTGTTCAGCCAGATCCAGAGCGGTAACATGAAAGAACTGGGCATCATCGTTAAAGCAGACGTACAGGGCTCCGTAGAAGCCGTTCGTCAGTCTCTGGAAAAACTGACAAACGATGAAGTTCGTGTTCGTGTTATCCACGGCGGTGTTGGTGCTGTTACAGAAAGTGACGTTCTGCTGGCATCTGCTTCCAATGCGATCATCATCGGCTTCAACGTTCGTCCTGAACCCGCTGCAAAAGCATTCGCTGACGAAGAAAAAGTTGACATCCGTCTGTACCGCGTAATTTATAACGCCATCGAAGATATTCAGGCTGCTATGAAAGGTATGCTGGATCCCGTTTACGAAGAAAAAGTACTGGGTCATGCAGAAGTTCGTCAGACATTCAAAGCTTCCGGCGTTGGTACAATTGCAGGTTCTTATGTAAAAGACGGTAAGATCGTTCGTAACTGTCAGGTTCGTATCGTTCGTGACGGTATCGTAGTATACGAAGGCGAACTGGAATCCCTGAAACGTTTCAAAGATGACGTAAAAGAAGTTGCACTGGGTTACGAATGCGGTCTGGTATTCAAGAAATTCAACGACGTAAAAGAAGGCGACTGGGTAGAAGCATTCACAATGGTTGAAATCCCTCGCTAAGATATAGGTGAAACGTATGAAAACAAATAACAGACTTTCCCGTATCAATGACGAAATGATGAAAGAACTGTCTCAGATCATCCGAGCAGAACTGAAGGATCCTCGCATTGGTGCGATGACAAGCGTGATCCGTGTGGAAACAACACAGGACCTGAAATATGCAAAGGTTTTTGTTTCCGTACTGGGTGACGAAAAAGATAAGGAAAACGTAATGAAAGGGCTGCAGAATGCAGGTGGTTTTATCCGCCGTCTGATCGCCCAGAGAATCAATCTGCGCTATACACCTGAACTCAGATTCAAACTGGATGAATCCGCAGAATATGCCATCCACATGGATCAGTTGTTCAGCCAGATTGCGAAGGAAAAAGAAGAGAGAGATGCTGAATGATGAAAGCAAATGACTCTTTTGAGAAAATCATGGAATGGATCCTGTCAGCCGATTCTATCGCGCTGGCAGGTCACCTGAATCCTGACGGTGACGCCATCGGTGCCTGTCTGGCATTGGGCGGCGCTTTGGAAAAAGCAGGCAAAAAGGTACAGGTCATTCTGGAAAAATACGCGGATAAATATCACCTGATCCCCA
>JAFRZQ010000213.1 GCA_017442465.1 Anaerotignum sp.
ATGCCGGTAATGATTTATGAATATCTCCAGTCTGTGCGTCTCTTGGCGGATGGTCTGGATTCCTTCCGAGAAAATTGTGTCTGCGGCATTGTAGCCAACAAAGAAAAGATGGAAGAAAACCTGCATCGTTCTCTGATGCTGGTGACAGGTCTGAGCCCTTATATCGGCTATGAAAATGCGGCAAAAACAGCAAAAAAAGCCTATGCAGAAAATATTTCCCTGAAGGAAGCCTGTGTGGCTCTGGGATTTTTAACAGAAGAAAAATTTGATGAAGTATTCCATCCTGAACAGATGGTATGAGGTGAGTAAAATGGACATCAACAAAAAAGCATTGGATTTACATTATGAAATGAACGGGAAAATTGAAGTCGTTTCCAGAAAACCTGTGGAAACCAGAGAAGACCTTTCCCTGTTATATACGCCCGGTGTGGCAGAACCCTGCCGTGTCATTGAAAAGGATTATGAGGAATCCTTCCGCCTGACAAGACGTTCCAATCTGGTTGCTGTTATTACTGATGGTACAGCGGTTCTTGGTTTAGGTGATATCGGCCCAGCGGCAGGTATGCCTGTCATGGAAGGAAAATGCGTACTGTTCAAGGAATTTGGTGACGTGGATGCTTTTCCTCTGTGTATCGATTCCAAGGATGTAGATACCATCGTCAATACCATTTATCTGATATCCAAGAGCTTCGGCGGCATCAACCTAGAAGATATTTCTGCCCCCAGATGCTTTGAAATTGAGCGCAAACTGAAAGAAATCTGTGATATTCCTGTGTTCCATGATGACCAGCACGGTACAGCTATCGTGGTTGCGGCGGCCATGCTGAATGCCATGAAGGTAACGGGCAAAAAGATGGGCGAAATGCGTATCGTCATCAATGGTGCAGGGGCGGCTGGTATTGCTATCGGTAAGCTGCTCATTAGCATGGGTTTTGGCAATATCATCATGTGCGATAAAAACGGTATCATCTGCGAAGGGGATGAAGGGCTCAACAGCGGTCAGGAGGAAATCTCCCATATCAGCAATATCCATCATGAAAAAGGTCTGCTGGCAGATGCTATGAAGGGTGCCGATGCCTTCGTAGGCGTTTCCAGACCAAATATGGTAACAAAAGAGATGGTAGGTACCATGAATAACGGTATTGTTTTTGCCATGGCGAATCCTGTTCCTGAAATCATGCCCGATGAAGCAAAGGCGGGCGGTGCGGCAGTAGTTGGCACAGGCCGATCCGATTTCCCCAATCAGATCAATAATGTTCTGATCTTTCCCGGTATTTTCAAAGGGGCACTGGCGGTTCGTGCAAGGGAAATCACAGAAAGCATGAAACAGCGTGCGGCTTATGCCATTGCGGCAATGATCCCTGAAGAAGAACTGCATGCGGAAAATATCATTCCTTCTGCGCTGAATAAAGCAGTAGCCGATGCAGTAGCCAAAGCAGTGGCAGATGTAGCTATCGAAGAGGGAATTGCTCGTATCAAACCAGAATAAAAGAAAAGACTGCAACTCTTTTTACAGAGAAGCAGTCTTATTTTTTTGAATGGCTCTTTCCAGTGCGCTGAGGAATTTGTCATCATCCTCTTTGGTGCGTTTGCGGACATGGCCACCGCGAGATCTTTTCTGATGGCGCATCTCTCTGGAAAGGTGACGTTCAAAAAGCATACGGTCAATGTTTTCCTGCGTATAAAAGAAGCCGTTATGATGCAGTACTGTGGCTTTTTTTGCCAAAAGCAGAGAAGCGAGACCATAATCCTGGGTGATACAGATATCTCCTGCCTGTGTGCGGTTGGCGATGGCAAGATCGGCACTATCGGCTCCCTGATCCACAGTGACTACGGTCAGGAAGTCTTCGTTGTAAAACAGCATATGGGCTACATCGCATACCATGACCACTTCCAGGGCGTGTTTTTTTGCACAGCTGATGATGATTTCCTTTACGGGGCAAGCGTCCGCATCTACGATAATTTTCATATTTTTCCTCCTTTCAGAAGAAAACCCCGCCCAGTTTGAGCGGGGATATGCATGGCTTAGAAGCCCAGTTCTTCACCGATCAGGATGACTTTAATTCTGCCTGCAGGGCGGCATACTCTTGTCACCAGCACCTGATTGCAGATGCATTCCTCGGATGTGCAGTTATGGCAGGTACCGTCTACTGCACAGGGGGTTTTACCCATAAAACGCATGCTGTTTACGGGAGCTACATAACTGCGTACCCGTTTGATGGCAGCATCCACATCCTGTGCAACCTTGCTCAGACTTGTCAGCACGATGACATTGTTAGGACCAAAGCAGATAGCAGCCACACGGTTGCCTGTGCCGTCGATATTGACCAAAACGCCGTCTTCAGAAATGGCGTTTGTGCTGGTCAGATAGAAATCTGTCAACAGACCCTGACGATGCATTTCACGCATTTCTGCGGGATTTGCCGCTGTGTCTCTGTCGATGACGTTGTAGTTCCTTTCTTTTACAGCCTTTGTCAGACCCATATCACGGATGGTCATGGAGCCGCCCCAGGATACGCTGCTGCCCTCGGGCATCAGGGACAGGGCTTTGTCAATGGCTTCTGTGGCTGTGGGGCAGTAGTATGCTTCAAAATGGCGGCGTTCCAGATTTTTCACCAGCGTTGCGCCAAGCAGTTCTTTTCTTTTTTCCAGTGGTGTCATAAGTATAACCTCCTTTACCTTCGCAAAACTCTTGTATTGATTTTAACACAGGCCTACATATTTTGCATCCTTTTTCTTGCAAAGGGGTGGTTTCTCCTTTATCATAGGATAAGAGGTGATACCATGAAACGAATCGAAAGCCGTGACAATAAATGGGTCAAACGACTGAACGGATTAAAGATAAAGAAAAACAGAGACAAAGAAGGGGTTTTTGTGGCGGAAGGCCTGCGCTTCATCAGCGAAGTGCCTGCGAATTGGCCTGTGGAAACCTATGCAGTCAGCGACAGTTTTGCCAATGAAAACGATCTTTCTGTATATGAAAAGAAGGCGGAAGTCCTTTGTCTGCCCGATGCTTTGTTTGCATCTGTATGTGATACGGAAAATCCGCAGGGCATCCTTGCTGTTTGTAAAAAGCTGGACTTGGATGAAAAAGCTGTTTTTGCAAAAGAAAAGCCTTTTCTGATCCTGGCAGAGGAACTGAATGACCCCGGCAATCTGGGAACGGTCATCCGTACAGCCGATGCCTGCGGTGCCGATGGGGTTTTTCTATCCAAAGGCAGTGTAGACCTGTATAATCCCAAAGTACTCCGTTCTACCATGGGGAGTCTTTTCCATGTGCCTGTGTTTCAGAATGTGGATCTGCAGGAAATGTCTGCAAAATTAAAAGAGAATAACATTCCGCTGTATGCGGCTCATCTGAAAGGAGATACTTACCCTTATGGGCTGAACCTTTCTGACAGCTGTGCCTTCATCATTGGCAACGAAGCCCGTGGGCTTTCCGATGACGCGGCAGACCTTTGTGACCGCTGGGTGAGGATCCCCATGCCCGGGCAGGCGGAAAGCCTGAATGCATCCATTGCGGCAGGGGTGCTGATGTATGAAGTTGTCAGACAAAGACTGAAATGAAAAGAAGCGATATTCCAAGAATCTGGAGTATCGCTTCTTTTTCATGTTTTCGGGATTTGCCGTCCCTCGTGGTCCATTTCAAATTCGCCCCGGTGGATGAGTTCGGAAATGGGGACGATATCAAACCCTTTGTTTTTCAGCCCTTTCAGGATGGTATCCAATACCTGCGGGGTGTACTTGGCATCGTTATGGAAGAGGATGATGGAGCCGTTGCCCAGATGCTTGTGGTTCAGCACCTGATTGATCTCTGCCTCTGCCCCCTGTTCCTTCCAGTCCAGACTGTCCACATCCCACTGGATGGCATAATAGCCGTTCTTTTGAGCGGTTTCAATGACTTCGTTGTCATATTCTCCGAAGGGCGGACGGAACAGATCCATTTCGATTCCCGTCAGGTCTTTCACATTCTGATGGCATTTCTGCAGTTCTTCTGTGATCTGTTCTGCTGTCTGCTGTGCCATGTGGGGATGGGTAGCAGAATGGTTACCAAGGTCATGACCGGCTTCTGCAATCTTCTTCACCTCTTCGGGATATTTTTCCACCCAGTAGCCGCATAAGAAAAAGGTGGCTTTTACATCGTTTTCCGCAAGAATACGAAGCAGTTCGTCGGTATCGTCTGCACCCCATGCGGCATCAAAGCTGACGGATACTTTGGGTTCTTCCGTCTGGACACAATAGATTGGCAGTTTCCGTTCCAGATTGGTGGCAGCAAAGGCACCTACCTTTTGGGCGGCAGAGG
>JAFRZQ010000214.1 GCA_017442465.1 Anaerotignum sp.
GGGGACAAGAAAGACACAGTAACAGATGCAGATACTTTCAGGGATAAAGACAAAAAGCCTGAAAAGGAAAAAACGAAGCAGGATGTAACAAATGAAATCACTGCTGAAAAAGCAAAGGAAATTGCTCTGAACCACGCTGGTGTGAAGGCAAGTGAAGTAAGAGATCTGGATATTGAAAAAGACTGTGATGATGGTATCGTGAAATACGAAATTGATTTTGAAAGCGGCAGAATGGAATATGAATATGAAATTCATGCGGAAACAGGCAAGATCCTGAAAGCAGAAAAAGAATATGATGATTAAAATTTTGTTGTAAATTCATAATATCCCCTCAAACAGAAAGGCTCCTGAAAGGGAGCTTTTCATTTGTCTGTTGACATACCTCGATTTTCTATGTATGATAAAAATACATAGAAGTTCGAGGTATGGTCGGAGGTGAAAAATATGGATAAAAATCTGATTGGCGGCAGTACGATTCTGATGTTGCTGGCTTTATTGGAAGAAAAGGATTGTTACGGATATGAAATTATCAGGGAACTGAAAGAGCGCAGTCAGAATGTGTTTCAGTTTAAGGAAGGGACGTTGTATCCTGTCCTGCATAAGATGGAAAATCTGGGCTATGTGAAGTCTTACCGCGCTCAGGCGGAAAATGGCAAGGAGAGAAAATATTACCGCATTACGGCGGCAGGAAAAGCCCAGCTGGCGGAGGAAAAGAAACAGTGGGAAGTATTCAGTACTTCCGTGGAACGGGTCATTGGGGCAAGAGGATTCGCCTGAGAGGGGTGAAGCTATGGATGAAAAGAAATGGGAAACGTATCTGGATGAGGTGCTTTCCTTTGTGAAATTCAAATATGACCATAAGGAGATACGCAGGGAACTGGCGGAACATATGGCTGACCTGAAGGAAGAACTGATGGCAGATGGCATGGACGAGGAGGCGGCGGAATATATGACCATCGCCCATATGGGGGATGCGGCGGAGATCGGGCAGGAACTGGATCAGGAGCATCATGCCCTGCTGGGATGGGTATGGCAGATCTCAAGGATTCTGGTAGCCTGTCTGATCGGTGCCAATATTATGCCGATGTTTGTGTTTGTATCAGGCATGGTATCCAATCTTTTTGAGGAGTATGAACCTACTACGGATGCGGCAGTAGTATGGCAGTTGGAACTGGACGAGGAATATCAGATCTACGATGATACGCTGCTTCTGGGAGACGTCTATTATTATGAGGATGGCGTATTGGATGTGGTATATCATACGAAGCGAAGCCCCTTTGCCAGGAGCATTGGCTGGGGAATGACTATTTCCCTTGGCATTTTTGATGAAGAAGGAAATGACATCAGAACGGGTGGCGGCGGCTATAAAAGCGGCGGTTATTATGGCATTGGCGTGGACCATCTGGATGATGTGCCTGCTGATGCAAAAACACTGAAGATCTACTGCAGCGATCTGGTGGTGACGGTGGATCTGGAAACGGGGGAGGTGACGGACAATGCGGAAACGTAAATGGCAGACTTTGATATATATTTTTCTGATTTTCGTGCTTTCTGGTTTTTATATCCATATGCATCAGCTGTATTTTTCTCCGGAGGATGTGTTTTATGCCTGCGAAAGAGGTTTGCGCAGTGGCCCGTCGGAGGAGATCGTCTTAATATATGA
>JAFRZQ010000215.1 GCA_017442465.1 Anaerotignum sp.
AAGGTGTGGAATACATTTCTCCTGCAGATGCTCTGGATGATCTGAAACAGGACTGGGGCGCAGAAGAAGACATCTTCATTGGTCTGGATGAGGAAAACAATCCTTTGTCCCATTCTTTCCAGATCTCTCTGGATAAGATCGAAAACCAGAATGGCGTTCTGACGGCGCTGGAAAATGTGGATGGCATTGATAATGTGCGTCAGGGACAGACAGAAACGGAACTGCTGATGAAAGCAAACAAAATTTTCAGTGCAGCCAGTGTCGTTGTTATGGTGCTTCTGGGTGTGATTTCCATTATGATCATTATGAATACGATCCGTATTTCTGTTGTGAACAGAAGAATTGAGATCAATATTATGAAATATGTAGGGGCGACAGACTGGTTTATCCGCTGGCCTTTCATCATTGAAGGTATCATCATTGGTCTGGTTGGCGCAGTGGTGCCTCTGGTCATTGGATTCCCTATTTATGCGAAGATCACAAGTGCGATTTTTGAATATCTGCCTATGATCACCTTTATTCAGTTCAAACTGACAGGGGATGTATTTGGCTTCCTGTTCCCCTTCGGCATTCTGTTTGGGATTGCGCTGGGGGTAATCGGCAGCGTGACTTCTATCCGCAAGCATCTGCGTGTATAAAATAAAATAGACAATGGAAAAAGGGAAGTGGATTCACTTCCCTTTTCTGATAGGATAATTTTTTTGCAAAAAACATAGGATAAAAAGAAAGTCTGAGAAAATGAGGCGATGATATGAAAAAAGAATTCTGGAAGGGTTTTGGGGCGGCACTGGTGCTGGTGCTGGCCGTCAGCGTGGTATGGAAGCCCGTCTGTCGGATCATTCCCTGGGGAAGTCTTCCTTTTGAAATAGACATGAGCCGGGAGATGAAGACGGAGCTCATCCAAAGCTATCTGGATAAATATTATGTAGAGGACTACAGCGAAGAAGATGTAGAAGAAATGCTTTATGCCGGCATGATGGCCGGTGTAGGGGACAGATATACATATTATATGCCGGAAGAAACGCTGGATCAGTATATGGAAAATTCCCATGGGCAGTTTGACGGCGTTGGTATTGAGGTATATACCACACAGGCTGGGGAAGTGACCATTAGCCGTGTGATGGAAGGCCAGCCAGCAGAAGAGGCGGGGCTGAAAGAAGGCGATGTGATCATCGGCGTGGACGGTGAGGATGTGCGCGGGAAGATGCTTTCCGATGTGGCGGCGAAGATCCGCGGCAGGGAAGGCGTGGAGGTATCCATCCAGGTGCTTCGCAGAAGCACAGGGGAAACCCTGGAATTTACCATGAAGCGTGCCGTTGTGGTGATGGAAAGTGTAGACAGCCGCATGATAAATGGGGATATTGGGTATATTTCTATCAGCGGCTTTAAGGAAAATACATATGACCAGTTCAAAGGGTATCTGGATGAACTGCTGGCGGCGGGCATGAAGGGGCTTGTTCTGGATCTGCGGGATAACCCCGGGGGTCTGGTGCGTTCCGTATATCAGATCGGGGAAGAACTGCTGCCGGAAGGAACTATGGTTTATACATTAGATAAGAAGGAAAACCGAAATGACCTGAAGTGCGATGAAACATATCTGGATATTCCCCTGGTGGTTCTGGTCAATGAAAACAGTGCCAGTGCATCGGAGATCCTGGCGGGAGCTGTGAAGGATACGGAGAGGGGGCAGCTGGTGGGCATGCAGACCTTCGGAAAAGGACTGGTGCAGCGTCTGTTTACTCTGCCGGATGGATCCGGTTTGAATGTGACCATCCAGAAATATTATACGCCCAGCGGCACGACGATCCACGGCGTGGGCATTACTCCTGATGCAGAGGTGCAGCTGCCGGAGAAATACCTGATGACATCTGTGACGGCGATCCCGGAAGGGGAGGATATACAGCTGCAGAAGGGGCTGGAACTTCTGCGGGAACAGCTGCAGTAAATGTTTGTGTTTCTGCAAATTTTGCGTAAAAACGACTTTTCAAGAGATAGAGATTTCGGTATACTGAAAAAACAGGAGAAACCACTTTGAAGAACACAAAGGAGCGGCGGTATGTTAAATTTTATGAGTTTTGGCGAAAATATCGGTATCGACCTGGGAACTGCCACTGTTCTGGTATATATCAAGGGGCAGGGGATCGTGATCCGGGAGCCTTCTGTTGTAGCGATCGATAAAGATAATAATACCATCCTTGCGGTTGGGGAAGAAGCAAGACGTATGCTGGGCAGAACCCCCGGCAATATCGTTGCGATCAGACCTTTGCGTGAGGGTGTTATTTCCAATTATGATGTGACGGAAAAAATGCTGCAGTATTTCATTGAAAAAGCCATGGGCAAGCGTTCCTTCGTGAAGCCCACCATTGCAGTCTGTGTGCCTTCCAGTGTTACAGAGGTAGAAAAAAGAGCCGTGGAAGATGCGACCCGTCAGGCTGGGGCTAGGCGTGTGCATATCATTGAAGAACCCATTGCAGCGGCTATTGGTGCGGGCATCGATATTTCCAGAGCCTGCGGCAGTATGGTGGTAGATATTGGCGGCGGTACAACGGATATTGCTGTTATCTCTCTGGGGGGGACTGTTGTGAGCCATTCCCAGAAGATCGCGGGGGATAACTTCGATGATGCTATCATCCGGTATATGAGAAAGAAGCATAATGTACTGATCGGGGAAAGAACAGCGGAAGAACTGAAAATCAAGATCGGTACTGCTTTTCAGCGTACCATTCCCGTTACGCTGGATGTACGCGGCAGAAACCTGATCACAGGGTTGCCGAAGAATATCACGGTGACATCCGAAGAAATGCATGAGGCTCTGCAGGAATCTGTGGAAGCCATTGCGGATGCAGTTCATGGGGTGCTGGAACGTACGCATCCTGAACTGGCGGCGGATATTTTTGAACGCGGCATCGTTATGACCGGCGGCGGCAGCCTGCTTTATGGCCTGGATAAACTGATCCAGCAGAAAACCGGCGTTCATGCCATGGTGGCGGAGGATGCAGTCAGCTGTGTGGCCATTGGTACCGGCAGATACATCGAATTTTTATCTGATAATGCGGAGGACGAAAGAGAAGAGAAACGCGGATTTGATATCAGCGGATTATTCAAAAAGAAATGATTCCGGCGCCCGACTTTTGTCGGGTGCCTTTTGCTTGCACAAAATACTTTTGAATGAAAAAAAGTGTAAGAGTGACAGACAAATAACAATTTTCGCGAAAGAGGACAGAACTGAAAATTGATATTGTATGAAGGAAAGTACAATTTTTCTTTGTTTTCTATCCAAAATGTTGAGAAACCTTCGGAAATAGAACTGGTTTTCGGAATAATTCACGGAAAAAAATAAGAAACGTTTTTTTGCATAATTTTACAGTCCAAAATTTGTGTAAAAATTATCCCAAAACTTGAAAAAAATACTACACAAGTTAAAAATATGTGTTATAATATTGTCGGAAAGAAGCGGAAGGGTGTACTATGCTCTGAATGCAAGTGTAGTTGCCTGAAAGCATTCTCTTCATTTTGCCCTAACCGCATGGGGCAAGAAAAAATTTATTGTTAATCTATACACAATAGGAGGTCATAGAGTTATGAACGCTTATATCGAACGCGTAATCGAACAGGTTAAAACACGTGACGCAAATGAACCCGAATTTATCCAGACAGTAGAAGAAGTATTCGCTTCCATCGAAAAAGAAGTAGAACTGCATCCCGAATATGAAAAAATGGGTCTGCTGGAAAGACTGGTTGAACCTGAAAGACAGGTTTCCTTCAGAGTAACATGGGTTGACGATGCTGGTAAAGTAAACGTAAACAGAGGTTTCAGAGTACAGTTCTCCTCTGCACTGGGTCCCTACAAAGGTGGTCTGCGTTTCGCTTCCAACGTATACTCCGGCGTTGTTAAATTCCTGGGCTTCGAACAGATCTTCAAAAACTCCCTGACAGGCCTGCCCATCGGTGGTGGTAAAGGTGGTTCCGACTTCAACCCCAACGGTAAATCCGATATGGAAATCATGAGATTCTGCCAGGCATTCATGACAGAACTGTACAGACACATCGGTCCCGACGTTGACGTTCCCGCTGGTGACATCGGCGTAGGCGGTAGAGAAATCGGTTTCCTGTATGGCCAGTACAAGAGAATCAAAGGCTGCTGGGAAAATGGCGTACTGACAGGTAAAGGTCTGGAATACGGCGGTTCCCTGTTCAGACCCGAAGCAACAGGTTACGGTGCTACATACTACACAAATGAAGTACTGACACACTGCGGCGACACATTCGAAGGCAAAACAGTAGCTATGTCCGGTTTCGGTAACGTAGCTTGGGGTATCGCTATGAAAGTAGCTCAGCTGGGCGGTAAAGTTGTTACTCTGTCCGGTCCCGACGGTTACTGCTACGATCCCGAAGGTATCACAACAGAAGAAAAATTCAACTTCATGCTGGAAATGAGAAACTCCGGTAGAAACAGAGCTCAGGACTATGCTGACAAATTTGGCGTAGAATTCTTCCCCGGTCAGAAACCTTGGGGCCAGAAAGTAGATATCTGCATGCCCGCAGCATACCAGAACGAACTGGATGTTCCTGAAATCGAAACAATCATCGCTAACGGCACAAAATACTACATCGAAGTAGCTAACATGCCTACAACAAACGCAGGTCTGGCTCGCGCTATGGCTGAACCCGGCATGATCGTTGCTCCTTCCAAAGCTGTTAACGCTGGTGGTGTAGCTGTATCCGCTCTGGAAATGGCTCAGAACTCCATGAGATACGCTTGGGCTGGTGAAGAAGTTGACCAGAAACTGGTTGGTATCATGAAAAACATCCACGCTATGTCCGTAGAAGCTGCTGAAGCTGCTGGCCTGGGTTACAACCTGGTAGCTGGTGCTAACATCGCTGGCTTCAAGAAAGTAGCTGCAGCTATGATGGCTCAGGGTCTGGTATAATTTAATACCTGATTGATAATTGCTCATAATACGTTTGATTACGCAAAAGAACGTTTAGATTAAGCAATCAAAAAGGGACGGAAAAATCCGTCCCTTTTTCCTTTGGAAAAACAAAAAATAAGACCGCAAATCATTTGATTTGCGGTCATTTTTATTTCTCGAAAACTTCTTCCATTCGTTTGATGTCGTAATCCAAAAGCCAGTTGCGACAGTCTTCGTAAAGATAACGAATATCTTCCGTGGTTTTGCCGACTACATCCACGCCTCTGTCATCATAAGGGTGGAACAGCAGATGGCGTTTGGTATCAAAAAAGAAAACTGCAGAAGATAATTCGCGAAAGCCGAGTCCTTTGAAATCGGAATGGACGATTTCTTCAAACAAAGGCTGGATCTTCGGGGGCGTATCTTCCATATCCCAGAACAAAAGGATGCGGGTCATGGGATCTTCTGCGGCAGTGGTCACCTCCTGCTGATAGACTTCCGCAGGGGAAGGCAGATGGCACAAATGGCAGAAGCGGTCGATAAGTTCATCCACATCGGTATCCAGATCGGGGGTACGGTACAGCACCCAGAGCAGGGTATCGAAAGGGGCGACTTTTTCGTAGAGGAAAGAGGTACGCCATAATGCACTGCGGAGATATTTGGGATTCAGTTTTTTCTCGGTGAGAAAGATTTCCAACGTCGGATCGCCTGTTTCAAAACGAAGGGAAACGGGGCTTTCGTAGAAAATGGGAAGCTGTAGTCTTTCGTTGCCGATGATTTTCAATGTTTCGAATGTTCTTTCTAATAACATAAGATTCTCCTTATGCGTGTTGTCTGTTATTGCGGATAAACATAGCTACTGCGGTGGATGTGATGATAATATAGCCCAGCCAGCTGAGGGCATCGGAAACTTGTCCGAAAACGAAGAAGCCGAGGATCGCCGAGAAAATGATCTGGCTGTAATCGTAAACGGAGATTTCCCTTGCTGGGGCGAAGGTATAGGCGGCGGTGATGGTGAACTGGCCGCCGGCTGCTGCCAGCCCTGCCAGGAGCAGGATGATGAACTGTTCCAATGTCATGGGATGATAGTTGAAAATCAGGTAAGGCAGGGTGCATACGCAGGAGAAGGCGGAGAAAAAGAACACAATGAATGGCCCTTTGACGCCGCGGGTGCCTAATGCGCGCACATAGGTATATGCCATACCTGCAGTCAGACCGCCCATGAGGCCGATCAGTGCAGGGAAGGTCGCCAGATTGGATGGCGTGGGCTTGATGACGAATAATGTGCCGATGAATGCAGTTACGACACAAAGCCCCTGGAACAGGTTGATTTTTTCTTTTAGAATCAGGATGCCAAACAGGATGGCGAAGAATGGCGACATCTTATTCAGCATGGATGCATCTGCCAGTACCAGATGGTCCACGGCATAGAAGTTGCAGAGGATGCCGATGGTGCCGCAGAGGGAACGCAGGAACAGGAACTTTTTGGAGGTTCTGTCCAGTTTGATTTCGGGGCGTTCCTTCATTAGAATGGACAATGCAAACAGCATTGCCACAAAGTTGCGGAAGAAGCTTTTCTGGATGGAAGGCAGATCGCCGGACATACGCACGAACATATTCATCAGTGCGAAGGAAAAGGAGGAAAGCAAAATACAGCAGACCCCTTTGTTTTTCTGTGTCATAATTCACCTTCTTTCTTGAGGGTTCCACCCTCAAACTCCCGACAGGGGAATAATTCCCCTGTACCCCTATTTGCAGAAAAATGTACATTTTTCTGCGGTATCGGGTCGAGGGGGTGACCCCCTTGTGGGGTATTGGGGCAAAGCCCCAAGGTCTTAATGTTTTCGGGCTTCCGCTTCGGCTTTGGAGAAAGGGCAGCCGCAGTAGTCCTGACGGTAGAGATTATATTCTGCAGACAGTTCGCAGGAACGGCGGTAACCATTTTTCTTCTTGAAATCGGAGAATAGGTAAGGTACACCGTACTTTTCGGAAATCTCTTTGCCAAGTTCATTTAATACCTGTGCATTTTTGTGGGGGCTGATGGAAAGTGTGGTAGTGAAATAATCAAAATCGCCGTCTTTTGCCGCTTTTGCCGCTTCCTCCAGACGCAGACGATAGCATCTGAAACAGCGTTCGCCGCCTTCCGGCTGGTCTTCCAGACCTTTTGCCAGAGCAAAGAACCGCTCAGAATCATATTTGCCTAACTGGTATTTCACGCCCAGCCCCATTTCGCCAATGAGCCGTTCCTGTTCCTCCGCGCGGAAACGGAATTCGCTTTCGGGGGCAATGTTGGGATTATAGTAGAAGATCGTAATATCGAAATACTGTGCCAGATATTCCATTACATATGAAGAGCAGGGGCCGCAGCAGCTATGCAGCAGCAGAGAGGGGCGTTTGCCTTCTTTCTGCAGTTCCTGAATGGTCTTTTCCAGCACTAGCTGGTAATTCTGTTTCATGTGGTCGCCTCTTTTCTGAAAATCTATCCATCAGTTTAGCAGGAAAAGGGTGAGAAGTAAAGAAACTATGGGTTGTATGAAAAAAAGTGCAAAAATATTTCACAAAGTTGCGATTTTTGAAAAGAGTAAAATAAAAAATATTTCATGAAGTTTTAGGATAAAATGATGTCTGTTTTGGTCAAATTGAAATTTCGACAGAAAATCAACTGTTAAACATGACAGAAAAGATGAGAAAACTCTGGAGTACTGATGAGAAGAACTGGGAATGTATGGTTTCGAAGTGGAAAACTACCGGAACGAAAAAAGCCCGAAAACTCGGGCAAAAGACACAAAAAAAGGGCTTGACAGCGCATACCTGCTATGGTAGAATATTTCCACATTAACGAACACGCACATCATCCCATGTTGCGATTGAGTATAGCACAATGGGAAATGGATTTCAACAGAAATCTGCAAAATTGTCACTTTTTACAGGCAAAATGCCCTGTAAAGGTGAAAAAAAGAGGTGCTTCTTGTTCGAGTTGCATAAGAACTGAGCATTTTTGATGCAAGGTTCAAGGTTTTGGTAAATAGAATTTTATGAATGAACAGGCTTTTGTCATGGTTCCTGATCAAAGGGAGCGTATTCAAAGGTCTAGATTTGTTTGTAGAATTCTTGTTTTTTATGTAAGGAAGTCCTGCAAACGTAGATTACGAGAGGTGACAAGATGGACAAAAACAGAATTCGTGCACTCCAGCTTGGCGACACAACCAGAATGAGCTATTCCAAGATCAATGAAGTTCTGGAAATGCCCAACCTGATTGAAGTGCAGAAGAACAGCTACCAGTGGTTCCTGGACAAAGGTCTGAAAGAAGTATTTGAGGATATTTCTCCCATTACAGATTTCAGCGGCAACCTGATCCTGGAATTTATCGACTTTTCTTTGGATTCCGAGCCCAAATACTCTGTGGAAGAATGCAAGGAAAGAGACGCGACTTATGCCGCATCCCTGAAAGTAAAAGCAAGACTCTATAACAGAGAACTGGACGAACTGAAAGAACAGGAAATCTTCATGGGCGATTTCCCTCTGATGACAGAAACAGGCACATTCATCATCAATGGTGCAGAACGTGTTATCGTTTCCCAGCTGGTTCGTTCCCCCGGCATCTACTATGCATCTGAATTTGACAAAGTTGGTAAGAAACTGCTTTCTTCCACAGTCATCCCCAACAGAGGCGCATGGCTGGAATATGAAACAGATTCCAACGACGTATTCTCCGTTAGAGTTGACAGAACAAGAAAAGTTCCCGTTTCCGTTCTGATCAGAGCAATGGGCGTAGGCACAGATGCTGAGATCATCGAACTGTTCGGTGAAGAACCCAAGATCCTGGCAACTCTGGAAAAAGACACAGCAAAAACTTATGAAGAAGGTCTGATCGAAATTTATAAGAAGCTGCGTCCCGGTGAACCCCCTACAGTAGAAAGCTCCGCTTCCCTGCTGAATGGTATGTTCTTCGATCCTAAGAGATACGACCTGGCAAAAGTAGGCCGTTATAAATTCAACAAAAAACTGGCACTGAGAAACCGTGTGAGAGATGCGGTTCTGGCTGAAAACGTAGTGGATCCTATGACAGGTGAAGTTGTGGCTGAAGAAGGCGCGATCCTGACAATGGAACTGTGCGATCAGATCCAGGATACAGGTGTTGGTTTCATCTATATCACAGTAGAAGACAGAAAAGTAAAAGTTCTGACAAACCAGGTGGTTAAGATCGATTCTTATATTGAAGAATTTGGTCTGTCTGCAGAAGAACTGGAAATCAATGAACGCGTTTACTATCCTATGCTGGTGAAACTGCTGGAAGAAAATGCAACAGCAGAAGAACTGAAAGCGGCGATCAAGGAAAACATCCACGAACTGCTGCCCAAACACATCACACTGGAAGATATTTTTGCTTCCATCAACTATGTGATGCATCTGGATTACGGCTACGGCAATGTAGACGATATCGACCATCTGGGCAACAGACGTATCCGTTCCGTTGGCGAACTGCTGCAGAACCAGTTCAGAATCGGTCTGTCCAGAATGGAAAGAGTTGTTCGTGAAAGAATGACAACACAGGATCTGGCGGTTGTAACACCTCAGGCACTGATCAATGTTCGTCCTGTAACAGCAGCTATCAAGGAATTCTTCGGTTCCTCCCAGCTGTCTCAGTTCATGGACCAGAACAACCCCCTGTCCGAACTGACACATAAGAGAAGACTGTCTGCACTGGGCCCCGGCGGTCTGTCCAGAGAAAGAGCGGGCTTCGAAGTTCGAGACGTTCACCATTCTCACTACGGCAGAATGTGTCCTATCGAAACACCAGAAGGTCCTAACATCGGTCTGATCAATACACTGTCCACATTCGCAAGAATCAACGAATACGGTTTCATCGAAGCTCCCTATAGAAAAGTAGACCACAGCGGCGACGAACCTCGTGTAACAGATGAATTCATCTATGTAACAGCAGATGAAGAAGAAAACTACAACGTTGCACAGGCCAACGAACCTCTGGATGAAAATGGCTACTTCGTTCATAAGAAAGTAACAGGCCGTTACAGAGAAGAAATCATCGAAGTTGACAGACATCAGATCCACCTGATGGACGTTTCCCCTAAACAGATGGTTTCCGTTGCAACAGCACTGATCCCCTTCCTGGAAAACGATGACGCGAACCGTGCCCTGATGGGTTCCAACATGCAGCGTCAGGCGGTTCCCCTGCTGGTAACAGATTCCCCTGTTGTTGGTACAGGTATGGAATACAAAACAGCAAAAGACTCCGGTATCTGTGCTATCGCAAAAGTTGGCGGTATCGTAGAAAGAGTTTCTGCTGATGAAATCGTAGTCAGAAACGACAACTCTCAGAGAGATGTATATAAACTGATCAAATATCAGAGATCTAACCAGAGCACATGCCTGAACCAGAAACCTATCGTAGATCTGGGTCAGAGAGTAGAAGCTGGTCAGATCATCGCTGACGGTGCTTCCACATGCAAAGGTGAACTGGCTCTGGGTAAAAACCCTCTGATCGGTTTCATGACATGGGAAGGCTACAACTACGAAGACGCCGTTCTGCTGAGCGAAAAACTGGTACAGGAAGACGTTTATACTTCTGTTCATATCAATGAATTCGAAGCAGACGCAAGAGATACAAAACTGGGTCCCGAAGAGATCACAAGAGATATCCCCAATGTTGGCGAAGATGCTCTGAAAGATCTGGACGAAAGAGGTATCATCCGTATTGGTGCTGAAGTTCGTGCAGGTGATATTCTTGTTGGTAAAGTAACTCCTAAGGGAGAGACAGAACTGACAGCAGAAGAAAGACTGCTTCGTGCAATCTTCGGCGAAAAAGCAAGAGAAGTAAGAGATACTTCCCTGAAAGTGCCACACGGTGAGTA
>JAFRZQ010000216.1 GCA_017442465.1 Anaerotignum sp.
AAGGGTACAGATATTTCCACGGCAACTGTAGAAATGCATGTACCCCAGACGATTGAAGCTCCTGTTGCCGCTGGCCAGAAAGTAGGCACTATGGATATCCTGCTGAACGGAAAGCTTCTGAAAACTGTTGACCTGGTATCGCAGGATTCCGTAGATCTGCTGACTGATGCAGAAAAAGAAGAAATCGATGCCTCTTCTCTAACAGGCATTCTGAAAAAAATAGGGCTCGGTATTCTCATTTTACTGCTTATTTTCATCATTATCCTCTGCATCACTCGTTTCATCGGCTATCAGAAATATAAAAAACGTCAGGAACGCAGAAGAAGACGTGCTGCTGCCATGAGAGAATACGAAATGCAGAATATGCGCCACGAATATCACGGTTATCGTCACAGACGAGACAGAAACAATGCGAACCACAGACGCAAGCCAAAACGCAGAAGATAAGAAAAACACCCTGGATGATTCCAGGGTGTTTTTTTCTTATATTTTCAGTTTTGCCATCAAAACACGATTCTTCATTAACATTTTCATAAGCACGACACCACAAATGCTGACAGAAAGAAATTCCCCCAGTGCGACCATTGCCATGCTCAGCCACAAAGGACTGCCAAACAGATATAATTCAATTCCGATAAATGCATTGCAGAATACGATCCAAAGACTGGCACCAAAAAGACTTTTTGCAAATTTAACCACACAGAACATTGCCGCCGCTGTGCATCCTGTGCCAAAAACCACATCCATGATCCCAAATGGACTGAAACAGTTTGCAAGAAAGCATCCCAGGATCAGACCCGGCGCATATTTTCTATCAAAAAATGCGAGAAGCATCAGCATCTCCGAAAACCGTACCTGAATCAGGCCAAAGCTCAGTGGTGCAATTGCCAGTGTCAGCACCAAATAAACCGACGCTACCATGGCAGTGATCACCAAAAATTTTACATTCACCTTATTTTTTCCCATAAAAAAATGACCCCTCTCCTGTTTTGTTGTTTATCGAGATGGTTCAGATACCATGGTCACCTTCGGCATCCTTCGCAGGTACATCTCGTTTTATATAATTACAGATAAATTATACTGTATTTATTCTAAAATTGCAATGGATATAAATTCAAATACCCCGCAAATCGATATTCACGGGGCTTTTTTCAGATATGTATAAAAATATAATTACGGGCAATCATGCCAATACTGCAGCCAGTTCTTCTACTGCTGCTGTTTCATCTTTACCATCTGCTGTGATCACAGCTGTCTGGCCTTCCTGCATATTCAGAGCGATCGTGCCCATGATGCTTTTTGCATTGATTTTCTTTTCATCCACGCTAATGTGGATTTCTGCTTCATATTTGCCCGCTGTCTGCACAAAATATGCAGCCTGTCTTGCATCCAGAGCAGATTTGATCACGATAGATTTCTGTGTCATTATACTTCACCTTTACCTTCTCTAAGCGTTTCAGCAATACTGCTGATCTTGCGCAGCCTGTGGTTGACGCCTGATTTCCCTACAGGCGTCGATAAATAGGAACCAAGTTCCTTTAAGCTTTTATCAGGATATTCCAACCGAAGACGAGCGATCTCCTCCAACTGTTCCGGAAGCTGAGACAGGCCCATATGTTCTTCAATATATTCAATATCCTCCAGCTGCTTGACCGCAGCACCGACGACCTTGTTCAGGTTTGCTGTTTCACAGTTTACTTTTCTGTTGATATCATTACGCATTTCCTTGACGATACGGACATTTTCAAGATCCATCAGGGCAAGGGGTGCTTCCATGATATTCAACAGATCCACGATCTGTTCTCCTTCCTTCAGATATACAACATAGTGATCTTTTCGTTCCACCACTTTTGCATCGAGAGAAAAGGAATTGATCAGATTTTTCAACTGTTCGGCGGCGGACTCTTCTGCAAAAACAAATTCCAGATGATAATTCTTCTCCGGATCATTTACAGAGCCAACAGAAATAAACGCTCCACGGATATATGCTCTCCGACAGCAGATGCTGCTGACAACCGGTGAATAGATCCGCTTCTTTACTTTTTTCTGTCCATCCTCCAAGAGCAACTGACCCGTTGCTCTGAGAATTGTCTCTGCCTGGGAGAAGTTTTTTACAAACAGTGTATATACCTGCTTGCGTCCGCTGCTCTTAACAGATACGTCCGCTATAATATTAAAAGTATTTTGTAATAATGTAAAGCACTTTTTCGCAACGACGAAATTCTCTGTCTGTATTTTTACACAAAAATATTTTCCGAA
>JAFRZQ010000217.1 GCA_017442465.1 Anaerotignum sp.
AGATACCCATACCCATACTCTTGCCAGCGGCCATGCTTACAGCACAGTGGATGAAAATTTCAGATGGGCGGCAGAAAAAGGCCTGGAACTGGTGGCATTGACCGACCATGCCCCCGGCATGAAGGATACAACATGCCATGCCTATTTTGCAAACCTGCATGTTTTGCCCGAAAAGCTTTATGGTGTACGCCTGCTGAGGGGCATTGAACTGAATATTATGGATTTTGACGGCACAGTAGACATGGATGAAAAGACCCTGTCCCGTCTGGATATGGCCATTGCCAGCCTGCATACGCCCTGCATTGCTCCCGGCAGCCGCAAGGAAAATACAAGGGCACTTCTGAAAGTCATGGAAAACCCTTATGTAGATATCATCGGTCATCCCGGTGACCCTCGGTATGATATAGATTATAAGGTAGTCTTCCGTCAGGCGAAGGAAACGGGAACGATCCTCGAGATCAACAATGCATCTTTGATCCCCGGCGGTTTTCGTGACGGCAGCCAGGAAAATGTGAAGAAGATCCTTCGCATGAGCATGGAAGAAGGTGTTTCCGTGGTGCTGGGCAGTGATGCACATTTTTATACAGGTATCGGCGATTTTTCCCATGCCATTGCCCTTCTGAAAGAGATCGGTTTCCCGGAAGAACTGGTGCTGAATACAGATCCTGCAAGATTTCTTGCCAGCCTGAAAAAAAGATAAAATTCATTTCTTCTGTGATAAAATAATTCTTTACTTTAGCACTCGAAAGTGCTAATATATTTGTGAAAGAATTTTGAAACAGGAGAAGGTGGCGTTCAAGATGAATAAAAAAATCAAAAATGAACTGACAGATAAATTGTTTGAGTGTATCCTCAGCATGGAAACCATTGATGAGTGCTATCAGCTCTTTGAAGACCTTTGCACGGTCAATGAAATTCAGGCCATTGCGCAGAGAATGGAAGTGGCAGCAATGCTGTCTGAAAAACGCACCTATGTGGAAATCGCAGAAAAAACAGGGGCTTCCACAGCGACCATCAGCCGCGTGAACCGTTGTCTGCATTATGGTACAGATGGCTATAAGCTGGCCATTGACAGAGTAAAGGCGAAAAAAGAACAGGAATAATTGAAAAAAGAATCAGGGCTGATTTGGAAATGCCAAATCAGCCCTATTATAATGGATAGGAGTATGGATCATGGTTGGATTTGAACAACTGAACGATATGCAGAAAAAAGCAGTTCTGCAGACAGAAGGCCCTGTGCTGATTCTGGCGGGGGCGGGCAGCGGCAAGACAGGTGCCTTGACGGTACGTATTGCCCACCTGTTGGAAACAGGCGTAAAACCCTGGAATATCCTTGCCATCACCTTTACCAATAAGGCGGCAAGGGAAATGAAGGAACGTGTGGAAAAACTGGTGGGCGACGGTGCAAGGGATATGTGGATCAGCACCTTCCATTCCACCTGTGTGCGTATTTTAAGAAGAGAGATCCATCATCTGGATTATGAAAATCAGTTTTCCATTTACGATGGGGACGATCAGGAAAAGATCATGCGTGAGGCCTTCAAACGCCTGAATATGTCTACGACAGATAAATCCTTTTCTGTGAAGGGGGCCATGGCTGTCATCAGCAGCCTGAAGGAAGAAATGGTCAGCTGGGAAGACTATGCCCAGAAGGTGGATAAAAACGACCTGAAGGCAGTGCGTATTGCCAAGGTTTACCAGACCTATCAGAAAATGCTGAAGGAAAACAACGCTCTGGACTTTGATGACCTGATTTATAAGACTGTTCTGCTGTTCCGTCAGTTCCCCGAAGTGCTGGAAAAATATCAGGACCGCTTCCGTTACATCATGGTGGACGAATATCAGGATACAAATACCAGCCAGTATGAACTGGTGGCCATGCTGGCAGCGAAATATAAAAATCTCTGCGTCGTAGGTGACGATGACCAGTCCATTTATGGCTGGAGAGGTGCAAACATCAGAAATATCCTGGATTTTGAAAAGGATTTCCCCGACACAACCGTTATCAAACTGGAACAGAATTACCGTTCCACGAAGAAAATCCTGGAGGCAGCAAATGCGGTCATCCACAATAACCAGACCAGAAAAGACAAGACCCTTTGGACAGAAAACGATGCGGGCAGCATCTTACATATATACAAAGCAGATAACGAATACGATGAATGCCGCTTCGTAGCGGAAAAGATTCAGGAGCTGGAAAAGAAGGGCAGAACCAGAAACGAAATAGCTGTGCTTTACAGAACCAACGCCCAGTCCCGTGCGGTGGAAGACCAGATGGTGAAAAAGGGCATCCCTTATCGCCTCTTCGGCGGCGTACGTTTTTATGAAAGAAAGGAAATCCGCGACATCCTGTCTTATCTGAAAGTGATGGCGAACCCTGCGGATACTATCGCCCTGAGACGTATCATCAATGTACCCAAAAGGGGTATTGGCGAAACCTCTCTGGATAAACTGGCGGCTTTCGCAGAAGAACAGAATATCCCTCTGTACAGCGCATTGAGCCGTCTGGATGAGATCACATCCCTGAAAACAAGGGCGGCGAAATTTAAGGATTTCTATGAACTGTTTGAACATCTGAGAGAAGATGCAGAAGGGCTGTCTGTAGCAGAACTCATTGATGCGGTGGTAAAACGTACTGGCTACCTGCAGCTTCTGATGGAAGAAGGCACAGACGAAGCCCTGAACCGCATCCAGAATATCGATGAATTCGTGAATAAGGCGGCGGAATTTGATAAATCTAATCCCGAAGGAAACTTAGAGGGCTTTTTGGAAGAAGTAGCTCTGGTAGCGGATATCGACAGCTACGAAGAAGGTGAAGAAGCCGTTGCCCTGATGACTTTGCACAGCGCAAAGGGCCTGGAATTCCCCTATGTTTTCATCATTGGTATGGAAGAGGGCATGTTCCCCGGTTATCGTGCGGTGATGTACGGCGGTGAGAAGGAAATCGAGGAAGAACGCAGACTTTGCTATGTGGGCATCACCCGTGCGAAAGAAGAACTTTTCCTGACCCATGCAAAAAGCCGTATGCAGCACGGTATCACCCAGTACAATCCACCTTCCCGTTTCCTGAAGGAGATCC
>JAFRZQ010000218.1 GCA_017442465.1 Anaerotignum sp.
GCAGAAAGTGACAGAAACTTTTTGCTGAGGATCGCAAAAAAATCTTTTTTCTCCTCCATGGAAAGCATTTTTCCAGCAAACAGTTCATGTCCTGCCACATAAAACGCTTCTCTGCTCACATTTTCCTGATAACTGGAACATCCCTTCAGAAGCATTCCCAGCATCTGTTTTTTTCGATTCTGATATATAGTTTCCTTTTCGCCAAAGCGATCTCTGTATGCGCCATAACTGCGCAGCATAACTCCCAGTGTATCCAGTGCCACACCTGCCACACGGTCATTGGTGCTAATTAACAAACGATACAGATCCAACAGAAATTCATCCAGTTCCCTTGGATGCAGATACATGACAAACCTGCCCAGATATTCAGGAATATATTTTGAAAATTCAAAAGCCCCTATTTCCAGCCCTTTCATCAGTTCAATGGTGATCTCATTCAACTGGTCCCCTGAAAGAAACGGTGCCAGCCGCACCAGCGTTTCTCCGGCAAAATGGCGTACTGCTACCTGCTCACTGACTTTCAGTAAATTAGAAAGATGAGCCGCCACATGCAGATACGGCATAGGATTCCCTCTGCGAATGCGTTCATACAGCAGTTCAATATGGATAATCTTCAGTTTCCATGGCGTCGCCGCCTTCAGATTATCCAGGAAAATATCCGAAACAATGGATTCCTCCTGCCAGATGCGTTCTTCCGGAAAGGATTTCAAAAGATCTCCTGTATCCCATTTTTCCGCAATACAATACTGCAGAAACTGTAGCGCAATATTCTCTTCTGCAGGTATAGACTCTGCAATAGAACAAATCTCTCCCGCAAAATCCTTTGCATCTATCTCCTTTAATACAAGAAGAATTGCTGCTCTTGTCTCCTGAGGTGCTGCAGATCCATGCTTTCTCAAAAAAGATAATAACAGACTTTTATCTCTCTGCGACAATTCCTGCTCTAAAACGGATTCCATCGTATCGATCAGGATAAAAACTGTATCCGCCGACTGTTCCGTATTCTGATAATATTTCAGAAGTTCCGCAGCATATTTCTCCCAATCCTTTTTTCTGCAGTTTTCTGCCAGAGCCTGTACCACACGCTTTAATCCATAGCCCAGCCAACGGCGATGCCGATCTGTCATTTTATGGTCGGGATAAATAATCTGCTCCAGATACATTCTCCAAAGGATAAAACTGTCTATTTCCTCCATTACAGGTATGACATCTTCAGGAAGTTCCTTGGAATACTCTATATCATATCCGGCAATCAATACTCCCAGCAGATCCGCTGCCTGTCGACGAATGTCCCCTTCTTTGTGAATCATCCATTCATACAGCAAGGTACAGACCATCTGTTTCTGCTTCTGACTCATATAGGTATGGTACTCTGAAAATATATTCAGATAGGCACGGGAATCTTTCCAGTCTCTGCTGCTTCTGGCAGCCTCCAAAATCTCCCCGAAAGAAATATCTCTGCTCAGTTTATGCATCAAGCGAATATTGTGATCCACTGCCATATTTTTGAATACTTCCACTGTTTCTCCAACTGTCAGCAAAGCCTTCTCTTTCTGATGGACAGGCACCAGTTCTTCGCGGCTCAGGTCTGTATTGACCCCAAGACTTTTCATGTATGCTTCAAAATCCTGTAACCGGGAATATACATGGCGATAGCGTTTTTCCTTGACATCATCAACATTGTCGAGTTTTTCCAGTATGACACGGAAGGAATCTTCCAAAGAAAAGAAGCCCATAATTTCTTTGCCATTTTGACAGCCCTGCTTCTTTACCCGAAAATCAGCATAAATCAGAATCAGAGATTCCA
>JAFRZQ010000219.1 GCA_017442465.1 Anaerotignum sp.
TCTGTCTGTGCCGATGGGTTCATGCAGGGATATATCATTCTGAAATTTCTTAGAGTACCGCAATGTCATTAAAATTTCATTTTCAATGCAGCGAGAAGCATACGTAGCCAGCCGTATGCTTTTTTCTGTGTTATAAGAAAGAATCGCTTTGATCAGCCCAACAGTACCAATGGAAATCAATTCTTCCTGTTCTGGAATGATTTGGCTGTATTTTTTTGCAATATGTGCGACCAGCCGCAAATTATGCAGCACCAGCGCATGCTTTGCAAGAATCTGTTCCTCTTCCGAACCGCTTTTCAGCTTCTGTATATATTTTTGTTCTTCTGCAATGGAAAATGGTTTCGGAAAGGAGCCGGAAGAAGAAAAGGCGCATAGTAAGGGGATCATTAACAGAAGCATGGAACACCTCCAATCCTGCGATACTTTATCTTATGTTTGGAGGCTACTGTCTGTGCGTGTCTATTCGTATTTGATTCTGTCCTTTTTTCTTTGGACATGACGAAAGAACGAGAATTTTGCGGAAGGAAAATAAAAAAAGGATAGGAAGATAAGTTAAAATTTTATAAAAGGAGGAATGGATATGTATTTGCGTTTCAAACAGAAAAATAAAACGATCTTGATAATGGTTTCTGGAGAGATCGATCATCATAATTCAAAGGAACTGCGCCGACAAACGGAAAGTGCAATGTCTGAAATGGGCGGAAGGAATCTGGTTTTTGATTTTACAAACGTATCCTTCATGGATAGTTCCGGCATCGGTATGCTGATCGGCAGATATAAGCAATTACAGTCGATACAGGGTAGAATCGCGATCATATGTACAGAAGAAAAAATTGTGGAAATCATTCGACTATCCGGCCTTACAAAATTATTTCCTGTTTTTGATTCATTAGAAGATGCACTTTCTTATGCGGAAGGGAGGGAAAGAAATGCAGTATGAAAACGAAGCCAGAGTTTATTTCAGTGCAAAGTCAGAAAATGAATCCTTTGGGAGGTTATTTGCAGCGGGTTTTCTGGCACAGCTTGATCTGACGATCGCTGAAATGACGGATATAAAAACTGCTGTTTCAGAAGCAGTCACAAATGCCATTATCCATGGATATGAAACAGAAGCGGGTCTGGTTGAGTTGTTCTGTGCATATAATAAAACTCGCATCGTAGTAGAAATTGCAGATACAGGAAAAGGCATTGAGAATATAACCTTGGCAAGGGAACCCCTTTATACTTCTAAACCGGAAATGGAGCGTTCCGGTATGGGATTTACTATTATGGAATCTTTCATGGATATAGTTGGAGTAGAAAGTGCTGTAGGAAAAGGTACGAGGATCCACATGGAAAAAATGCTGATAAGGGAGTGATCATATGGAACCCATTTATCAGCTTTTGGAAAAAGCGCAGAAAGGAGATGTTTCTGCAAAGGAACAGATATTGCAGGAAAACAGTGGTTTGATATGGAGTATTGTAAAGCGTTTTTACGGAAGGGGAGAGCAGGAGGACCTTTATCAGATCGGTGCGATTGGCTTATTGAAATGTATTGAAAAATTTGATTTTACATATGATGTAAAATTCTCTACCTATGCAGTTCCAATGATCATGGGTGAAATCCGGAGGTTTTTAAGAGATGATGGAACGATCAAGGTAAGCAGGAGTCTGAAAGAACTATCCTGTCGTGCAAAAAAACTTCAGGAGAGGATCGGAAAGGAAGAAAACAGAGAGCCAACCATAAAAGAACTGGCAGAGAAACTGCAAGTAGAAAGAGAAGAACTGATAATGGCTCTCGAGTCAGCAAAAGAAGTAGAAAGCCTGTATACTGTTCATAGAACTGCACAGGAGGCGGAGGGGACACAGTTACTTGATCGACTGGGAGATTTTTCGGAAAATGAAAAGATGCTGGAAAGATTATGGCTGAAAGAAGCCCTGGAACAACTTAGCCCAAAAGAAAAAAAGATCATTATAATGAGATATTTTCTGGATCAAACGCAGACAGATGTGGCAAAACATCTTGGTATTTCTCAGGTGCAGGTATCCCGCACAGAAAAGAAGATCCTTTGCAGAATGAAAAATGCATTGCAATAAAAATGACCGGATGAAGACTCCGGTCTATTTTTATAATTTTCTGCCGCATTTGGGACAAAAAGCGTATTCTGGTGTAAGAAGGTATCCGCAGTCAGGGCAGTTGTTTGTGCGGCTGTGATCCATCCCAATGATTGTAAGATCATCTTCCTGAAGGAGAATATTTTCTCCATTTTCAATGGCTTTGCCCAGTTCCTTATCAATAGAAAAAACAGTGTTGCAGCAATTGGAAACGGCATAATACTGTTTTCCCCATTTGAAAAGAGGAATAAAGAAAAAACTGAAATATGTATACACCATAAATACAGAGATACTGCTGTAGCGACCACATTTTTTGCAAATCATTGTCTGACGGAAGAAATCAAAATCTTTTCTTCCCTGAGAAATTCCGCCAATAAATATCATAAAACCCACATCCTTATTTGATTTTTTGCGAATTTATTTTACAAGTTCTGGTTAACATGATAAAATAAATACAAACCAATTGCAACCATTTTCGGAGGAGGGGAATAATATGAAAGTATCTCGTCTTGTAGTAAGCGCAGTTTCTTTGGCTGTATCTGCAGCCCTGCTGACTCTGAGCATCATCGATCTGATCCGCAGCGACGAATATTGATTTGATTTTTTATTTTGTATAAAAACAACAAAAACGGAAAAACTGCTAATAAGAAAAACATTGGTGCTGACGGGAGGAATAGCTTGTAATTTCAAGATTTCTTTCGTCAGACCTTCTTTTTTGTATTTTTTTAGAAAATTAGCAAGTTTTTCTATTTTTTTGTTGTAAAAATATTTATTTGTGTTATACTGAATCCGATAGGACGTTTTTGATATGTATGAAACAAAAAATGTCCCACGTAATGAAAACCAATTTTGAGGAGGAAATAAATTATGGCAAAAGTAGGTATTAATGGTTTTGGTAGAATCGGTCGTCTGTTTTTCCGTGCAGCTTTGGAACGCGGCGATATGGATATCGTTGCAGTAAATGATCCTTTCATCGATGTAGATTACATGATCTATATGCTGAAATATGACTCTGCTCACGGCAGATTCCATGGCCAGCTGGAAGAAAAAGATGGTAAACTGATCGCAAATGGTCATGAAGTTATCGTTTATAACATCATGAACCCCCAGGATATCCCCTGGAAAGATGCTGGTGTAGATTATGTTCTGGAATCTACAGGTCTGTTCACAACAATGGATAAAGCAGCGGCTCACTTTGAAGGTGGTGCGAAAAAAGTTATTATTTCTGCGCCTTCCGCTGATGCGCCTATGTTTGTAATGGGTGTTAACCACGAAACATATACAAAAGATATGACAATCGTTTCCAACGCATCCTGTACAACAAACTGTCTGGCACCTCTGGCTAAAGTAATCAATGATAACTTCGGTATCGTTGAAGGTCTGATGACAACAGTACACTCCATCACAGCTACACAGAAAACAGTAGACGGTCCTTCCAGAAAAGACTGGAGAGGCGGTCGTGCTGCGGCTACAAATATCATTCCTTCCAGCACAGGTGCTGCAAAAGCAGTAGGTAAAGTTATCCCTGCACTGGCTGGTAAACTGACAGGTATGTCCTTCCGTGTTCCTACAGTAGACGTATCCGTAGTTGACCTGACATGCCGTCTGGAAAAACCTGCAACATACGAAGAAATCAAAGAAGTGATCAAAAAAGCATGTGAAAATGAAATGAAGGGGATCATGGACTACACAGAAGATGATGTAGTATCCACAGACTTCCTGTCTGATCCTCACACATCCATTTTCGACGCAAAAGCTGGTATTGCTCTGAATGATCATTTTGTAAAACTGGTTTGCTGGTATGATAACGAATGGGGTTACTCCAACAAAGTTCTGGATCTGATCAACCATATGGAAAAAGTTGACGAAGCTTAATTTTCATCTGATTCGTAAAATATTGGGAAAAGATAAAGGCCTTGTGCAAAAGCACAAGGTCTGTTCTTTTTATAAATAAAATAGGACAAAAAATGTCCCGCTTTTTTGGTGAATATATAAAAAGGGACGCTTTGTGTCCCACTAAAATGGCAAGTTTGTCTAAAATCGTTCTATTCAAATGAAAGTTTTCCTGTATAGTCTACTGAAAAAATAATATTTGCAAAATTCGGGAGTTTTTTTTTCTCTTCTGTGATAAAATGAAATAGTAAAAGTTACTAATAATTTCCTATTTTTATATTTGAGAGGGGAAGATTCCAATGGCTATTAAAGTTGGCATTAACGGTTTTGGTCGTATCGGTAGAGTAGTTTTCAGAGTTCTGATGCAGCGTAAAGATCAGTTTGAACTTTGCGGTATCAACCTGAGAAATGCAGAACTGGATTACATGGTATATCAGCTGAAATATGACTCCATTTTCGGTCGCTTCACAGGCGATATCGAAATCGGCGAAAACTGCATCATCGTAGATGGTCAGAAAATTCGTGTTTTCAGCGAAAGTGATGCTTCCCTGATCAACTGGGCAGAATGCGGTGCTGAATATATCGTTGAATCCACAGGTGCGTTCGCTACAATGGAAAAAGCAGCTCTGCACAAAATCGGCGGTGCAAAGAAAGTAATCCTGACAGCACCTTCCAAAGATGAAGTTATGCCTACATTTGTAATGGGTGTTAACCACGAAACATATACAAAGGATATGGATATCGTTTCTAACGCATCCTGTACAACAAACTGTCTGGCTCCCCTGGTAAAAATCGTACATGAAAACTTTGGTATCGAACAGGGTCTGATGAGCACAATCCATTCTGCTACAGCAAAACAGAAAGCGGTAGACGCTCGTGCAGGCCGTGACTGGAGAACAGGCCGTTCCGTATTCAATAACATCATCCCTTCCACAACTGGTGCTGCAAAGGCTGTAGGCCGTGTTATTCCTGAACTGAAAGGCAAAATGACAGGTATGTCCTTCCGTGTTCCTACAAATGATGTATCTGTAGTTGACCTGACAGCAAGACTGAAAACACCCGCTACATACAAAGAAATCTGCGATAAGATCAAAGAAGCTTCCGAAACATACATGAAAGGTATTGTAAGCTATATTGATGATGAAGTAGTATCTTCTGACCTGCTGGGTGATTCCCATACATGTATCTTTGATGAAACAGCTGGTATCATCCTGGATGATAACTTTGTAAAACTGATCGCTTGGTACGATAATGAATGGGGTTACTCCAACAAAGTTGTTGATCTGATCGCACATATGTACGAAGTAGACAATAAATAATTATAAAATAGAAAAGAGTCCGTCAGGACTCTTTTTTATTGAAAAAAAGACCCTGAACAATTCTGTTCAAGGTCTTTTTATCAAGGTTCATCTGTCATACGGTAGCCTACGCCGACTTCTGTAAAAATATATTCAGGAGAGGCAGGATTTTTTTCCAGTTTCCTGCGGATATTAGCCATATTCACGCGAAGGATCTGATTGTCTTTGACAGCATAAGGACCCCAAAGCTCTGTAATGATGAAATCATATGTTAATACACGTCCTGCACTTTTTGCCAGTAAGGAAACGATTTTGAACTCAATTTGTGTCAGGTGAACGTCTTTTCCGTCTACTGTGATCTGGCGTTTATCAAAATCAATGGTCAACTCCTTGGTTTTGAATATGTCATTGGCGGGAGTACTGCTGTTTGCCATTAGACTGTGTCTTAATGCTGTGCGAATACGAGCCAGAAGCTCAGATGTACCAAAAGGTTTGGAAATATAATCATCAGCACCAAGGTCAAGAGCCTCCACTTTATCAGATTCTTCGCCCCTTGCGGAAACGACGATGACAGGTATGGAGGACCATTCTCTGATTTTTTTCAGGATTTCGATACCATCCATATCCGGCAGCCCCAAATCCAGTAAAATAAGATCAGGACAATGAGAGGGGATCATGGAAAGAGCTTCACGGGCAGTTTTTGCAACCAAAGGTGCATATGTATTTGCTTTTAATGTAGTGGCAATAAAATTACTGATTGCATCTTCATCTTCAATGATCATTACTTTTATTTTATTCAGCATAATTCTGCACTCCTTTCGTAGGTAGTACAAACGTAAAGCTTGCACCGCCGGTTGAATTATTTTCAGCATATATTTTGCCATCATGAGCAAGAATAATAGATTTACAAATGGAAAGTCCGATGCCTATGCCACGGCTGGAATCGCTGGAACCTTTATTTGGCTTACCGTCAAAAATATCAGGAATACGGGAGGGATCGATACCTTTACCCTGGTCAGATACGGTAAAAACTGCACCGCTTTTTTTATGACTTACTTTTAAGGAAATAGGAAGCGGGCTTCCGGAATGTCTGATAGAGTTCTCCATAAGGTTGATCAGGACCTGTTCAATGAGTGTTGCATCCATTGGCACGATCAGCATTTCATCCGGAACTTTTACATTGACAGATGCATCGGGGAAGCGTTTTCTGATACGTCCCACTGCTTCACCTACAACTTCTTCGACAATTTCATCCTGTTTTTTCAGATTTGTTGTGCCACCGCTGATTCGAGTGACAGAAAGCAGATTTTCCACCATATGAATGAGCCATTCTGCATCCTGCTGGATATCTGATAGCATTTTTCGACTGGTGTCTGCAGGTATCCTGGTGCCGTTTTCAAGCAGTGTATTGGCGGAACCAATGATACCAGTTAGGGGTGTACGCAAATCATGGGAAACGGCACGCAGAAGATTACTGCGCATTTTTTCTTTTTCCGTTTCTAAGAGGATCGCCTGTGCCTGTTCTGTCATCTGCTGTTTCTGCAGTGCAAGAATCGTCTGAGAGATCATAACATCGATAAAATTATATGTGCCTTCCATGATGAATTTTGAATCATCGAACAAAAATCCTACGACGCCGTATTTTTTTTCCTGAGTAAAAATTGGAATATAGGTTCCTTTGCAATTCTGGCTGCCGCTGTTGATATCTGCTCCGGTGGGGGAGCAGGATTCATATGCCTGATAGGCAACTTGTTTCTCCAGAATGCTTTTGAAGATATTTTCATCTTCATCGGAGCTGGTTTTCATGGTGATTTTATGAGGATTCATTGGAGAACCCAGATATAGAATAACGCCGCATTGATTGGTTTCATAAAAATAATCAGCGGCCATTTCAATGATCGAATTTGGATCATGAGCAGTCAGAATGGATTTACTCATTTCATTCAGTGTTTCTGCTCTCTTTTTACCTTCGGCCGAAATGATAGCAGCCTGTTTAACTTTAGCCGTCAGAAAGCTTGCTAAAATAGACATCATGAGCATCAGGGTAAAGGTAACTGGGTAGCCTGCGATGCTGAAATCTAGTGCAAAATAAGGGAAAGTAAAGAAAAAGTTAACCCCAATAACCCCGCCGATAGAAGCTAAAACACCCCAGAAATAACCCTCCGTCAGGAAGGAGGTGACAGCAACTGCCAGCATATATACACCGAAAATATTATCATTCATTACGGCGGCTCCGTTCAGCCAAAGGGCAAAGCAGGTAGCAACCAGATATACTAAAAGTGTTTTATAGAAATCCTGGATCAATGATATATAATTATAATTACTTAGAATTTTCAAGGAACGTTTCATTCGTATTCTCCTGTGTATGTAAAAAGTTTATTTTGATATTATACATCATCTTAACAGGAAAAGGAATAAAGTCTGTCTAAAGATTCTTTATTAGAGGGTGATTTCGTGAAAAAAGGACAAATGTTTCATTGCCATGGAATGGGTTGTTTGCTATAATGAAAACAATATTGAAATTTTAAGAAAAGGAGCAGCAGGCAAATGAAAAAACCTTTCGTAACATTAGAACAGGCAAAAAAAATTATTGAACAATATCCTACACCTTTTCATATTTATGACGAAAAAGGGATCCGAGAAAATGCCAGAAAAGTAAATGAAGCATTTTCCTGGAATAAAGGATTTAAGGAATATTTTGCAGTAAAAGCCACTCCCACACCTGGTATTCTGCAGGTTTTGAAGGAAGAGGGCTGTGGTGCAGACTGTTCTTCCCTGACAGAGCTGATGATGGCAGAAGCAGTAGGACAGACAGGGCATGATATTATGTTTTCTTCCAACGTAACGCCGGCAGAAGACTTTGTAAAGGCAGCGGAACTGGGGGCGATCATTAATTTTGATGATATCACTCACATTCCATTCTTTGAAAAACTGGCACCTATTCCTGAAACAGTATGTTGCCGTTTCAATCCTGGTGGTGTGTTCCAGGTAAGCAATGAAATTATGGATCATCCTGGTGAATCCAAATATGGCATGACAAAGACACAGCTGACAGAAGCATTCAAAATACTGAAGGAAAAAGGTGCAAAGCACTTTGGTATCCATTCCTTCCTTGCTTCCAGCACAAAATCAAACGATTATTATCCTATGCTGGCAAAAATCCTCTTTGAACTGGCTGTGGAACTGAAAAAAGAACTGGATATCCATATTGCCTTTATCAATTTGTCCGGCGGTGTTGGCATTCCCTACGAACCGCATGAAGAACCCTGCGACATTATGGCTATTGGTGAAGGTGTCAGAAAAGTATATGAAGAAGTCCTGGTTCCAGAAGGGATGGATGATGTAGCCATCTTTACGGAAATGGGCAGATATATGCTGGCACCCTATGGTGCGCTGATTTCTGAGGCAATTCATGAAAAGCATATTTATAAGGAATATATTGGTCTGGATGCCTGTGCTGCAAATCTGATGCGTCCAGCTATGTATGGTTCCTATCACCATATTACGATCCTTGGCAAGGAGGATGCTGTCTGCGATCATAAATATGATATCACCGGCGGTTTGTGTGAAAACAACGATAAATTTGCAATTGACCGTATGATGCCTGAAATTGAAATTGGTGATATCCTGTTTATCCATGACACTGGTGCTCATGGTCATGCAATGGGATATAACTATAATGGTAAGCTTCGTTCCGCAGAACTTTTGCTGCAGGAAGATGGCACCATTAAAATGATCCGCAGAGCGGAAACAGAAAAAGATTATTTTGCGACATTTGATTTTACAGGTCTGTTTGACAAATAAGCAGTAAAAAAGAGTCCTTTTAGAGGAGTCCTGACAAAAAAACAAAAAACTGAAAGAAAACCTCGAAATTAAGGGATTCTTTCAGTTTTTTAATGTTTTTTTAGGACATCCTCGCAGTGCGGCTTAAGAAAACAGTAAAATCTGAAAGATATGTTTTCTCAAGCCGGCACTACATTGGACTCTTTTTTTGATGCTTTATTTCAGATGTGTATTTTTATACTCTTCACGAATATCTTCTGGAACTAAGCTGCCGCCTGTTGCCCAGGGAATATGTGTAGCATTTGCCATTTTGTCTTCCAGACCCATATCTTTGATATATTTCTGTACTTTTTCATCCTTCAGCATGATAGGACCCCAGAAGGAAGCACAAGCGGAAGGTTCGATGAAGATATCTTCTGTTTCAACCAGATCTCTCATCAGATCATAGATGTGATAGTCTTCCAGAGACATTTCGCCGGCCAGCAAATGATTCATCACGCCGCCTACAAAACCGGAAGCACGGCCAACAGCAAGGCCGTCTGCATGGGTCTGACCGGACAGGCCAAAGTCTTTGACACAGACTTCATTCTGCAGGCCGGAAGCCATACCAACCAGCATACAAGGGGCTTCTGTAGGTTCTGTGAAGAAAATATGTACGTTGTCACCAAAGATTTTCTTGAAGCCAAAAGCAACACCGCCGGGGGCACCGCCTACGCCGCAGGGGATATATACGAACAGAGGATGGTCGGCATCAACTACGATTCCGTTTTCTTCAAACTGTTTTACAATGCGTTTTGCAGCAACTGCATAACCCAGGAAGAGTGTTACAGAGTTTTCATCATCAACGAAATAGCTGGTAGGATCGGCATCAGAATTCTTTCTGCCAACCTCTACGGCCTTGCTGTAGTCATCTGCATATTCCACAACATCTGCACCTCTCAGACGAAGCAGATCTTTTTTCCACTGTTTTGCATCTGCAGACATATGAACGATAACATGGAAGCCCAGAGCTGCACTCATGATGCCAATGGACATACCCAGATTGCCTGTGGAACCAACCTGAATTTTGAATTTACCAAAGAATTCTCTGAATTCATCAGAAGCGAATACGCTGTAGTCATCGCCTTCTTTCAGCATACCATGTTCCAAAGCCAGATCTTCTGCGTGCTTCAAAACTTCATAGATACCGCCGCGGGCTTTGATGGAACCGGAAATTGCCAGATGGCTGTCCTGCTTCAAATACATTTTACCGGGGATGGAAGTTGCATAGTTTTCTTCCAGTTTTTTCTGCATATTGGGGATATATGTCAGAGGAGATTCGATCAGACCGTTTGTAGGTACAGTTTCGGGGAATTTTTTCATCAGGAAAGGAGCAAAACGAGCCAGTCTTGCTTCAGCATCATCGATATCTGCCATTGTAATATCGATTTTTGCCATGGCATCATCTGTTTTTTCCAGATTTTCATTGATCCATACAACTTCCTTGCCTTCTGCAACCTGCATCAGCAGATCCGCGTTGTTACATCTTTTCAAAAGTTCCTGCATAGAGGTATCCTCCTTTATAAAATAATTCAAATCATATAACCAGATTCTACTATTTCATAGTATCACATTGGCTAATCCAGTGCAAGGCGATTTGTTTTACGGAAAATATAGACATTATATCCTTGGGATTGACAGCCTTTTGCAAAATCCGTTATACTAATAAAACAGATGAAAAGTTTTAATTAAATAAAGGAGGATTATTTATGGAAAGAGCAAGACAACTTGTATCTGCAATCATTGCCGGTATGCTTATCGGCATGGGTGGTACCGTTTATCTGTCCCAGTCCAATCCGGTTATTGGCAGCTTCCTGTTTGCCATTGGTCTGTATACGATCGTAGCATTCCAGTTACATCTGTTTACAGGGAAGATCGGGTATACACCCTTTCAGAAACCTATCTACATTATTGAACTGGTGATCACATGGGTCGGTAATCTGTTGGGGACAGGACTGACAGCACTGATGGTAAAAAACAGTCGCATTGGTGTACCTTTGGTTGAGAAAGTTCAGGGGATCGTAGATGTAAAGCTGAATGATAATTTTCTTAGTATTTTCCTGCTGGCAATTTTCTGCGGTATGCTGATGTTTATTGCCGTTGACTGTTATCGGAATATCCAGGGATCTACACTGAAATTTATCGGTGTATTTGTGCCCGTGATGGTTTTTATTCTGAGCGGTTTTGAACACGTGATCGCGAATATGTACTACTTCAGCCTTGCTGGAGCATGGAGTGGCCACTGTCTCATGTCTGTTGTGATTATGACACTGGGGAATTCTGTTGGCGGTATGCTGATTCCACTGTACTTGAAAATTTTCAAAGTAAGAGTATAATGAAACGGGAGAGAAATCTCCCGTTTTCTTTTTGTATTAATAGAAATAGGTGACACATGGATAATATCAAAGAAATGATACAA
>JAFRZQ010000220.1 GCA_017442465.1 Anaerotignum sp.
ATGCAGAGGCCGCAAAACAGGGGCATGCAGCGGCACAGTATAAGCTGGGGTTCCTTTATTATCTGGGCAACGGCGTGAAAAAGGATTATGGCGAAGCGATCCGCTGGTATGAACTGGCCGCCAAAGGGGGCAATCTGGAGGCGGCATACAACCTGGGGGAATTATATGAAAAAGGAAGAGGCTGTGCCGAAGATATGGACAAAGCCATAGAATATTGGAAAATAGCCGCAGAACAAGGCCATGAATCTTCTTTGGTAGCACTGGGAGATGCCTATCGTGACAGGGGCGAAAAAGAAGAGGCCCTGAAATGGTTCCGCATTGCAGAGGAAAAAGGGAATTATTATGCTTCCCAGTGTATCAGTGAAATGGGAGAACTGGATGTGTATCAAAAGAGATGGGCATATGCAGAAAAAGACCCGGATGGTGCATATCAGAAAGGGCTTGCTTATGCTGAAGATAACGATTACGAAGAAGCTTACCATTGGATATATGTAGCGGCAGAAAAAGGTTGTGTGGATGCACGGTTTGAATTGGCACAGTGGTATCACAACGGGAAAGCAAAAGACGGAAAAAGTCCAGGGATGGCTGCATATTGCATGAAGATTGCCGCTGAAAATGGACACGTACAGGCGATGTACGAATATGCATGGATGCTTGCTACAGGTTATGGCGTGGAACAGGATCTGGATGAAGCGGAAACGTGGGCGGAGCGTGCTGTAGAGGAAGGACACGATGATGCGGTTGATCTGATGCTTTCTGTCAAGTGTGCGACGTTTTTTGCGCTTCGTCGTGAGCTGGCGGATGATTTTGAAACTGCCTACAGATTTTATTATATTGATGCGGTAAAAGGAGATGCCCGTGCCCAGTATAAACTCGGGGTGTGTTATCTGGAAGGCAAAGGTGTTCCGGAAGATACGGACAAAGCAATAAGATGGCTCAAGAAAGCTGCAGATCAGGATCATGATCCGGCACAGAACAAACTTGCGTATTATTACCTGAACAAATATTCTTATTCGGAAGCAGAAACGTATTTCCGTATTCTTGCGGAAAAAGGCGATGCAGCTGCAATGAATAATCTTGCTTTTATTTATGATAGAGAGGGGACTTCCGCGCAACGAGAGGAAATCATGGAATTGCTGGAAGGGGCTGCAGAGAAGGGGAGCGTAGTGGCAATGTATAATCTTGCCAAGGCATATCTGGATCGATATAAAACAGATGAAGCGAAAAAATGGGCCCTTGCGGCAAAAGAGGCAGGGCATGAAGAAGCGGATGCCTTGCTGAAGCGTATCAACAAATGAAAAAAGATATTGATAAAACGCCATTTTCCCCTGTATAATAGAAAAGATAGATTCCAATCGGAATCGTATGTAAAAATATTTGATAAAGGAGAAATGAACCTATGAGATATGAAGGTACCGTATACAGACCCCCCAGTGAGGCAGGCAGCCTCATCATTCAGCTGACCATCGGCTGTGCAAGAAATACCTGCACATTCTGCAATATGTATAAGGATAAAAAATTCCGCATCCGCCCTCTGGAAGAGGTTGTGGAGGATCTGGCGATGGCTAGAAAATACTACAGCCGTATCAAAGTGCGCAGAATTTTCCTGGCAGACGGCGATGCACTGATCGTAAAAACAGAAGACCTGCTGTATATCCTGGATAAATGCCATGAATACTTCCCTGAATGTGAACGTATCTCCGTTTACGGCGCACCAAAGGATATCCTGCATAAAACACCTGAAGAACTGAAACAGCTGAAGGATGCCGGTCTGGACATGGTTTATATGGGGCTGGAATCCGGTGCTGATGAAGTGCTGAAATTTGTGAAAAAAGGCGTTACTTCCGATGAAATGATCGAAGCAGGCCAGAAGGTTCGTGCAGCCGGCATGACAGTTTCCATCACTGTTATCTCCGGCCTGGGCGGCAAAAAATACTGGAGAGAACATGCCCTGGGCAGTGCAAGAGTCATTTCTGCCATCAAACCTGAGTATGTTGGTTTCCTGACACTGATGATCGAACCCGGTACAGAAATGTACGATCAGTATAACAGAGGGGAAATTGAACTTCTGACACCTCACGAAGTGCTGGACGAAACAGAACTGTTCATCCGCAGCGTGGACGCAGAAGGTACCATGTTCCGTTCCAACCATGCCTCCAACTATATCCCTCTGGGCGGCACACTGAACGGTGAAAGAGATAAGATCCTGGGTCAGATCGAAACAAGCAGACAGAGAAGTAAGTTTCGTCCTGATGTTTTCAGGGGGATTTAAACAAGGAAAATCCTGCACTGCGACAATGTTCTGAGCAAGCCTGCTTGCAGAAGGACATTGGCATTGGGCAGGTTGGATGATATGAGTAAAGAAGCGACCAAAGGGAGCGATTTACGAATAGCAGCGGCGAGTGCGAGAATGCGAAGCATGGAGCAATCGCCTTTCCATAGTATTTCGGTAAGGAGTCGGTAGTATGGCGTGGCTGGGTTTTGTCACATTGATAACGATATATTGGTGTATCTTCCTGGCTGTTGTTACAGGCCGCGGCGGCTGGGCCCTTATTACGGGCTGGCTGGTACCGATCCTTGCCATGACCATCAGTTTTGAGGAAGGCATGCAGGTGAACGGGCTGATGTTCCTGATCTGCCTGCTGATGTTCTTTGCCTGCCGCAAGGGCCTGACAGAGATCCGTGGCTGGAATATCAAGCAGAGAAAGCGCCATCCCTTCCTGTTTTGGCTGCTTTATATTTTCAGTTTTTTGCTGATGTTTTACAGCGTGGCACAGGCCCAGATCCAGGGATATATCCTGAATGTGCAGGGCTGGGGCAGTGAAAATATGCCTATGTTGCGTCTGTTTGTTACATTGGTTCCGCTGATGGTGCTGAACTATATTTATACGGGGCTGATGTATACGGGCATTGACCGCATGAAACTGAAGCCCAGAGAACTGATCCTGCTGGAATGCCGCTGCTTTATTGCCCATGAGACAGGGGCGGAAAAGATCGCCCGCCAGGCACATTTCCTGGAGGGGATCAATAATGGGATCACTTATCATTTTCAGCTGACGAAAAGAACCTTCCAGATGCTGAAAAAAGAAAAAAGATTAAAACTGCAGATCCATAACGGTCTGTTCGGTGGTATTTATATTACAGACTTGGGGAATCCCGATTTCTTCAAGCGTGTCCGCCGTTCTGACAGAAAAGTTGCCAAGGCCGGTGCAGGTCTTTTCCTGCTGGTGGCGGCGTTGGGTGTGTATCTGTTCTGGTTTATGTAAAAGGAAAAGCCTTGGACTTTGGTCCAAGGCTTGTTTTTATTTCTGTGTTTTTCTGAGCAGGCGGCGCATCGGCGGCTTGCCTTCCTCTGCAGGAGAAACGGTTTCCAGTATACCCTCTTCAATGAGAGCTTCTACACGCTGATGCAGAAGGATATCTCCAAGCCCCAGCTGATAATGTGCCATGACTTTGCCGATGAGGATTGCTTCCATAAAGTCATCGTTCTGTTTTTCCAGTTCCCGCAGGAGGAAGTGGTCATAAAAATCTGCAGGAACACTGACCAGACTGCCGTTGACGATGGCACGGAGAGGGGAGTTTTCCTGTTCCAGTTCCAGCCAGCTCAGATAAGCCCCCATACGCTGAGCGGGGAGAAGGGGCGTTTTTTCTTCCAGAAATGGCATCCAGTCCTCTGGTGTGACGCCGCTCCAGTCACTGCAGGTCATGAAGCAGTCATTGGGCCGGGGGAAATAGGCAGGCAGTGCCGCTGCAAATAGTTCGGCGGTTTCCAGTTTTTTCAGCCGGGAAAGAAGCCAGTGAAATCCGCAGTATTCTTCCGGACTTTTTTCGCTGTACCAAAGGCGTGCAGATTCTCCCTGTTCCAATCGGGTTTTCAGTTCTGTCAGGTCGGGGTATTCTTTTTTTGCCAGATCCCCCATGCTCAGGCCCAGGCTGAAGCAATACAGATCAGCAGGGTGGATGCCCATGTATTTCATGGTGCCGTATGCATTTTTTCCAAATACGATCTCGATCATGTCCGTACCTCCTTTTTTTCATTCTAGCGTATTTTACCCTTGAAATCCACATAATCTTGATGGAAGGGGAGTGGGGGAATGAAACGGTTTCTGGGGATCCTGTTTTTATATGTCATGCTGGCGGTACTTTTCCTGCCGCTGGCAGTAACACTGCTTCTGGGCGGCGGTATTGTCCGGGTATAGTTTTTTGGAAAGGAGAATAAATTTTTCCTGTCCGGGCAACAATAGCATCGGAGGTGCTATTGCATATGAAGAAAAACGAGGATAGAAAAGCAAGACGGGTGCAGACGGCAGCCATCTGCTGCTGCCTGTGCCTTCTGGCAGTAGGGGCAGGGGTGACCTACCGTGCCTTTGATCAAAGCCATCTGAAGCAGACGGAAGAGGAAGCGGCACAGCCTGTAACAGCGGCAAAAACGCCC
>JAFRZQ010000221.1 GCA_017442465.1 Anaerotignum sp.
GGATGCGGCGGGGTATATCATTGCAGATGAATCTACAAGAACAAATCTTCCCGGCGTATTTGCGGTAGGGGATGTTAGAACAAAGGTATTACGTCAGATCGTGACTGCAGTGGCAGATGGGGCCAATGCGTCCCATTATATCGATGAATATCTGGCGGAACAGGCATAAAAGGAGGGTATATTTATGGGTCATTTGAAAGGAAAAACAGCAATTATTACAGGGGGCGGCCGTGCAGTGCTGAAGGATGGCAGCTGCGGCTCCATTGGCTATGGTATTGCGACAGCCTACGCAAAAGAAGGGGCAAACCTGGTCATCACCGGTAGAAATGTACAGAAATTACTGGATGCGAAGGAAGAACTGGAACGCCTTTACGGTATTCAGGTGCTTCCCGTGCAGGCGGATGTGGCGGCTGGTCAGGATAACGAAGCCGTGGTGCAGAATGTGGTGGATAAAGCCATCGAAACATTCGGCGATATCCATGTGCTGATCAATAACGCCCAGGCGTCTGCATCCGGCGTTTCTCTGGCGGATCATACAACAGACCAGTTCGATCTGGCGATCTATTCCGGTATGTATGCAGCATTTTATTATATGAAAGCATGTTATCCTCACCTGAAGAAAACAAAAGGGACAGTCATCAACTTCGCTTCCGGTGCAGGCCTGTTCGGCAATTTTGGCCAGAGTGCCTATGCGGCGGCAAAAGAAGGCATCCGCGGTCTGAGCCGTGTGGCGGCAACAGAATGGGGCCCTGATGATATCAATGTCAATGTGGTTTGTCCTCTGGCATGGACAGCACAGCTGGAAAACTGGGCAGACCAGTATCCCGAAGCCTTTGAGAAAAATGTGCAGATGCCTCCTATGGGTCATTACGGCGATGTGGAAAAAGAAATCGGCCGTGCCTGTGTGGCGCTGGCTTCTCCTGACCTGAAATATATGACAGGGGAAACCATTACACTGGAAGGCGGTCTGGGTCTGAGACCATAATAAGTAAAAAAAACAGCCTGAAAAGGCTGTTTTTTATTTGTTTCTCTTATTTGTTTCTCTTATTTGCTTCTCATATAAGGGTTATTTTTGCGTTCGTATTCCATGGTCGTTGCGGGGCCATGGCCGGAGTATACTTTGTAATCACCGGGGAGTGCTGCCAGTCTTTTCAGGGAAAGGCGAATATCATTCCAGTTGCCGGTGGGCAGGTCAGTTCTGCCGCAGGAGCCCTGGAACAGGGTGTCGCCGCTGAAGATAGTATCGCCGGAGATGAAGCAGATGGAGCCCTGTGTATGACCGGGTGTCAGCATTACCTTGAATTCCATATCGCCAACCTTTACCACATCGCCTTCATTCACCAGTTCATCTGGATGGATGATGATGGCGGGGCCTACAAACTGGGAAACATTCAGGGCGGGGTCTGTGAATACGGGCATTTCCTGTGCGCCGCCAACGATCTTTGCACCCAGTTTTTCGGACAGTTCGTTTACGGAGCCCACATGGTCATAATGACCGTGAGTCAGCAGGATATGTGTTACCTTCAGGTTGTTCTGTGCGATATAGTTCAGCAGGGGCTGGATGGGGCCGTCGCAGTCGATGATGCAAGTGATACCGTTATCATCGGAAACAACGTAGTTGTTTGTACCCACGGAGCCTGCTGCGTAGCATGCGATTTTCATTTCAAATTCCTCCTTGTGTTTTCGGACATTTTTTCAAATTATAACAATCAAAAGAATATTTTGCAATATACAAAGAATGGTGTATGATAGGATAGGATGATAGGACAGACGAGGCAAGGAGGAGCACAATGGCAAATCTGATCACAAGTTTCAGAATTATATGCAGTATCGTTCTATTATTTGTTCCGGCTTTCTCTTTTGGTTTTTATAGTCTGTACCTGCTGGCAGGGTTTTCAGATATGATCGATGGAACAGTTGCCAGAAGGATGCATACAGCGAGCGAATTTGGTTCCAAACTGGATACGTTTGCGGATTTTGTTTTTGCGGGGGTCTGTTTTCTGAAAATTCTTCCTGAAATAAAACTTCCGTTTTTTCTTTCTGTATGGATCGTCTTGATTGTGGCGATAAAAGGAAGTAATGTTATGCTTTCCTTTGCTGCACAGAAGAAATTTATCGCCGTACATAGTATTTCTAATAAGATAACAGGTTTTTTGCTGTTTTTTCTTCCGTTTACATTGTCTTTAGTTGATTTGAAAATCAGTGGGAGCATTGTTTGCAGCGTGGCTATGTTTGCTGCAATACAGGAAAGACGCATCTTAAGGACAGGGATGGATTGTGAATGAAAAAGGACATCGGAAACAGTTTTGTTTCTGATGTCCTTTTGTTATTTATTTCAGATTTTTGGGGTTCAGGCATTCCAGTTCGGGTACAACGAAGATACCGTCCTTGCGAACCAGTACATCATCGAACCAGATTTCGCCGCCGCCATATTCAGGAGTCATGATGAGCACCATATCCCAGTGGATGGCGGATTTGTTGCCGTTGGGGGCATCATCATAGCAGTTGCCGGGGGTGAAGTGGATGGAGCCTGCGATCTTTTCATCGAACAGGATGTTGTTCATGGGTTTTGTGATGTAGGGATTCACGCCAATGGCGAATTCGCCTACATATCTTGCGCCTTCGTCAGTATTGAATACCTTTTCCAGACGTTCTTTGTCGTTGCCGTCGCATTCCACGATCTTACCATCCTTAAATGTCAGTTTTACGTTTTCAAAAGTAAAGCCGTTCATTTCAGAAGGTGTGTTGTAGGTGATGACACCATTGATGGAATCACGAACAGGGGCGGTGTAAACTTCGCCGTCAGGGATATTGCATTTACCTGCGCATTTGATGGCAGGAATATCCTTGATGGAGAAGGTCAGGTCTGTGCCTTCTGCCACCAGACGAACTTTGTCTGTTTTATTCATCAGTTCCACAAGGCTGTCCATAGCTTCGCTCATTTTGCCGTAGTCCAGATTGCATACGTTGAAGTAGAAATCTTCGAATTCTTCCAGAGAAGATTTTGCGGACTGTGCCATAGCGTTTGTAGGGTAGCGCAGAACGACCCATTTTGTATGGGGCACGCGGATCTGGTGGTGTACGGGATCATCGTAGAAAATATTCTGGATGTCCAGTTTTTCTGTGGGAACATCGTACTGTTCTGTCAGGTTATCTTCGCCGCGTACGCCGATGAATGCGTCCATCTGTTTCATCAGCTGGCAGTCAACCTCTGCCATCATTTTCTGCTGTTCTTCGGTAGCACCCAAAAGCATTTCTCTTTCCAGAGAGTTTGTCATCAGTTTTACGAAGGGGGTTGCACCTACCTTATATACTTCCTTGATGATCTGCTTTACCAGGGGCATGGGATGGATACCGTTGCAGCTGATCCATACCTTTTCGCCTTCTTTCAGACGACAGGAATAGTGTACCAGGTTATATGCTAAAGTTTTGATTCTTTCGTCCATAATCATAGTCTCCTTTCAATCTTATGGATAGTATTTTACACTCTTTTGGAAAAATACGCAAAGAAATTGACAAATATATTATAAGAAAGATAAAATGATAAAAAATAACTTTTGGAGGGAGGTTTTTCGGGATGAAAGTGGCCATTCCTACAAAAAATGGCAGGATCGACCAGCAGTACAGCCGTGCAGCAGAATTTACGGTGTATGAAGTGGAGATCGAACTGGTACAGAAAAAAGAGATCATCCCTCTGGGTAAGACAAGCGTGGCGGATTTTTTGACGGAGCAGGGCATCAATGCTGTTATCTGCGGCAATATCCGTTCTACGGCGAGAAATACATTACGCATGAAGCGTATTGAGCTGACCTACGGTGTTGCCGGTGAGGCGGATGATGTGATGATCCGTTACCTCAGCGGAGAACGACTGGGGGATATCGACGAAAATGCCTACTGGCATGCGGGAAGAGAAGGGTTGGAATAAATTATGGCATTACTGGAACGTTTTTATCCTGATATTTATGTGAATTCTGTATTTGAGATGCCTCTGGAGGATATGAAAAAACTGGGCATCCGCGGTCTGGTTTTCGATATCGATAATACCGTGGCGCCTTTTGATGTGGCAGAACCCGATCAGGAGATCGTAGAACTTTTTGCATATCTGAGAAAACAGGGGTTCAAACTCTGTATCCTGTCCAATAATACAAAGGACCGCGTGCATCTGTTCAATAAAAAACTGGGGGCTCTGGCGGTACATAAGGCAGGCAAGCCCGGCATCAAAAAACTGAACAGAGCTCTGGAGATCATGGGTGTGACCCCTGACAGTGCGGCTATGGTGGGCGATCAGGTATTTACAGATATGTGGTGCGGCCACAGAGCAGGTCTGCTGTGTATCATGACAGCGCCTATCTGCGACAGAGACCAGATCCAGACAAAGGTAAAACGCGGTCTGGAAAGACAGGTCATGAAGACATATTTCAGGAAATATGGCAAATAAGCGTTGTTTTTTCAAGTTTTTATTGAAATATACGGCTCAATCTATTAAAATATAGAAGAATATGCTGAGCGAATTAGCATTGTAATTTGGAATAATAAAAATAAATTTTTATTTAGAGGAGGAAATACTATGATTTCTGCAGGCGATTTTAGAAAAGGTATTACTTTTGAAATGAACGGCGAACCTCACGTAATTCTGGACTTCCAGCACGTAAAACCTGGTAAAGGTTCTCCCTTCGTAAGAACAAAATACAAAAACATTCTGACAGGTGCTACAAGAGAAGAAGCTTTCAACCCCAGTGACAAATTCCCCAAAGCACACATCGAAACAAAGAAAATGCAGTATCTGTACAGCGATGGTGAACTGTACTACTTCATGGACAACGATACATTCGATCAGATCCCTCTGCACCTGGATCAGGTAGAAGAAGCTCTGAAATTCACAAGAGAAAACGATGAAGTAACAGTAAAATTCTACAAAGGTTCTCCTTTCATGGTAGAATCCGCTCAGTTCGTTGATCTGCTGATCACAGACACAGAACCCGGCTTCGCTGGCAACACAGCTCAGGGTGCAACAAAACCCGCTACAGTTGAAACAGGTTTCACACTGCAGGTTCCTCTGTTCATCAACGAAGGTGAAAGAATCCAGATCGATACAAGAACAGGCGAATACATGGGCAGATCCAAAGAATAATCATATCTTTATATGATTTTGGCAGGGAGGCTTTGACAAATGGAATATTTTGAAAAGAAGATCACTTATTTAAGAGGCCTTTGCGATGGAAGCGATTTTCCCGCAGACAGCAAAGAAGGGAAAATCTTCCATGGTATTCTGGATGTTCTGGATGACATGGCTTTCATGCTGGAAACATTCATGGATGACGAAGACATGGTAATGGATGACGAGGATATGGACGAAACAGATGAACCCATCTTCTTCTATTCCTTCATTTGTCCCAACTGCGGCGAAGAGATCGACGTGGATGAGGAAACCATGGAAACAGAAAAAGAGATCGAATGTCCCGGATGCGGTAACAGCATCCCTATGGGTACAGCCGATATCGATGAACTGAATATCTGAGATCAAAAATCAGGAGACGGTCAGAATTTTCTGGCCGTCTTTTTTGTGCGAAAAATGTGCTTGAAATATTGACAGTTGTCTTTGGAAGGAGTACGATATATGTGATTTGTTTTTCAAATCACGAGAATAGACTAGATGAGAAAAGAACAAGAAAGAAAGCAGAGAGGAGAAACAACTATGAGTAAAGCAAATGAAAAAATCCCTTATAAGATCTATCTGGAAGAATCCGAAATGCCCAAGCAGTGGTACAATGTGCGTGCGGATATGATCAATAAGCCTGCACCCCTTTTGAACCCTGAAACCTTGGAGCCTATGACGCTGGAAGAACTGAGTGTGATCTTCTGTGAAGAACTGGCGAAACAGGAACTGGATAATGAAAATGCCTATATCGACATTCCTCAGGAGATCTGGGATTTCTATAAAATGTACAGACCTGCACCTTTGGTAAGAGCGTACTGTCTGGAAGAAAAACTGCAGACCCCTGCGAAAATTTACTATAAATTCGAAGGCAATAACACCAGTGGCAGCCATAAGCTGAATTCCGCCATCGCCCAGGCTTACTATGCAAAGATGCAGGGGCTGAAAGGCGTGACAACAGAAACAGGCGCAGGCCAGTGGGGCACAGCCCTTGCCATGGCGTGTGCATACCTGGAACTGGACTGTAACGTATTCATGGTAAAAGTATCCTATGAACAGAAACCCTTCCGCAGAGAAGTGATGCGTACATATGGTGCCTCCGTAACACCTTCCCCTTCCACCACAACAGAAGTGGGCAAGAAAATTCTGGAAGCACATCCCGGCACCACAGGCAGCCTTGGCTGTGCCATCTCTGAAGCAGTAGAATCTGCCACCAGCAGAGAAGGCTACAGATATGTACTGGGGAGTGTTCTGAATCAGGTTATGCTGCATCAGTCCATCATCGGTATGGAAACAAAGGCAGCCCTGGATAAATACGGCATCGTGGCGGATATCATCATCGGCTGTGCCGGCGGCGGCTCCAATCTGGGCGGTCTGATCTCTCCTTTCGTGGGTGAAAAGATCCGCGGCGAAAGAGATTATCAGATCATCGCTGTAGAACCTGCATCCTGCCCCAGCATGACAAGAGGTAAATTTGCTTACGATTACTGCGATACCGGTATGGTAACACCTCTGGCAAAAATGTGTACGTTGGGCAGCGGTTTTATCCCTTCCTCCAGCCATTCCGGCGGTCTGCGTTATCATGGTATGAGCCCTGTGGTTTCCCAGCTGTATCATGACGGCCTGATCGAGGCCCGCTCCGTGGAACAGACTTCCGTATTCGCTGCAGCAAAACAGTTTGCACAGGTGGAAGGTATCCTGCCTGCACCTGAAAGTGCTCACGCGATCAAGGTTGCCATCGATGAAGCGATGAAATGCAAGGAAACAGGCGAAGAAAAGACCATCGTATTCGGTCTGACCGGTACAGGCTACTTCGATATGTTTGCCTATGAAAAATTCAACAACGGCGAAATGCAGGACTACATCCCTACGGATGAAGAACTGCAGAAAGGCTTTGATGGCCTGCCTAAGGTTGATAAATAAGATTTTTTGCCCCGTATCTTTGGATACGGGGCTTTTTTATTTCCGTTTGGCGGTGGTGTCCAGTTCGTTTGGCGTGTTTGCCATGCGGATGCGGTTTAATACCTCCTGCCGCTCTTCGGTGGAAATGGTATAAAATTTGTGCATATCCCTGCCGTTGTGCAAAATCAGCTGCCGCACTTCTTCCGGCAGTGTGTCCCATTTGCGAAACCAGTTCATGTATATCACCTCACTGTTTAATGTGTCGTTTTTTTGTTTCTTTATGAGAAAAAATCGAAAAAGAAAAAGGGATTGCAGGAAAAAAATCGAAATATTATAATAAGGATAATTATTGATACA
>JAFRZQ010000222.1 GCA_017442465.1 Anaerotignum sp.
AGCGGTGAAAAGGAAAAGACCATTGCAGACAGAAAAGAAGCAGAAGAAAAACTTTCTCTGCTGAAACTGGAAGAAACACAGCTGACAGAGCAGTTGGATGCGGCAGACAGGGAAATTGAAGGATTCAAAAAAGCCGAAGAAGATTCCCAGAAAGCCATGCAGTCTGCCACAGAACAGCTGGAAGCCTTCCAAAGCAGCCTGAGTGGAGAAAAGGAAGAACGTGATGCTTTGATGGCGGAAATCACCCAGAAGAAGATCGACCTTTCCTCCGCGGGACAGAATGTTTACAGCATGGAAGAAACCATGCTGCGCCTGAAGGAAGAAGCGGCGGAACTGGAAAGAGAACAGAAGAAAGCAGCCGAACAGGCGGCCTTCTATGAAAGGAATACAGACCTCAGACTGGAACAACAGGAAGATCTGAAGCAGAAAGCAGAAGCACTTTCCGAACAGGCGGAAGCACTGCAGAACAGCCTGAATGATACAGCGGCAGAAAAGAGCCAGACCACCGAAGCGGCAGCCAAAGCGGAAGCAGCGGCGGCGGAATGGAAGGAAACTGCCGGCAAACTGGAAAATGAACTCTTCCGTATTTCCTCCAGAAAGGAAAAGCTGGAGGAAGATAAACAGCGTATCACCGACCAGATGTGGGAGGAATACGAAATGACCCTCCGCATGGCCCAGGAATATGCGGCAAACCTGCCCAAGGACATGGAAAAACGCCCTGTACGAGAATGGAAAAATATGATCCGCGAACTGGGGGATGTGAATGTTGGCGCTATCGAGCAGTATAAGGAAGTCAAGGAACGCTTTGAATTCCTGACAGCTCAGCGGGCAGACATTCTGGATGCGGAAGAAAAACTCCAGAAAATTATCGAAGAACTTTCCGTTCTGATGGAAAAACAGTTCCGGGAACAGTTCAAGCTGATTTCTGAAAACTTCTCTCAGGTGTTCCAGGAAATGTTCGGCGGCGGTAAGGCATATCTGAAACTGACGGATGCAGAAAATGTGCTGGAATCTCCCATCGAGATCGTGGCACAGCCCCCCGGCAAGAACCTGCAGAATATGCAGCTCTTATCCGGTGGTGAGAGGGCATTGACGGCCATTGCGATCCTGTTCTCTATCCTGAAGATGAAGCCTTCTCCCTTCTGTATCCTGGACGAAATCGAGGCAGCACTGGATGACGCAAATGTTACCCGCTATGCCCGTTATCTGAAGCAGTTTGCAGAGGAAACACAGTTCATCGTCATCACCCACAGAAAGGGCACCATGGAACACGCAGATGTGCTGTATGGTGTGACGATGCAGGAAAAAGGGATTTCCAAGCTGATTTCTGTTGACTTCTCTGAAGCGGAGAGGGCTGTGGAAACAGCATAAATATAAATTTTTGAGGTGAAAAAAATGGGTTTATTTGATTTTTTCAAGAAAAAACCAGCAGAAGAAACACCTGTGGAAGAACAGCGTGAAGGCGTTGTGGAGATCGACGGCGTGGAAATAGAAACTGATGTGGAAACAGAAGAGATTTCTGTAGAAGAACTGGAAGCAGAATCCGAAATCGAGATCGAGTTTGTGGATGAAGACGGCGAAGAACTGCTGACAGCAGAAGATGCGGACGAAGCTGAGGCTATTCTGGAGGAACTGACAGATATGGCAGGTGAGATCCTTGCAGAAAAACCTCTGGCAGAGGATGAAGTAATCGTTTCCCTGGAAGACGGCGAAGTTTTTACAGCGGATAACGACGAAGATGCACTGGCTTTTGTAGAAGAACTGGCGGACGAAGTGGCAGAGGAATTGGAAGAAGAACTGCATCAGGAAGAAGAGCCTGCAACAGAAGAAACTTCCGAAGAAGTGCAGGAAGAAGCTCCTGAAGAAGAAGAAAAAACTGCAAAAGTTGGCTTCTTTGCAAAATTGAAAGCTGGTCTGGATAAGACAAGAAAGAATATCCTTGGCGGCGTAGACGGCGTTCTGGGGGCTTTCACAAAAATTGATGAAGACCTCTTCGAAGAACTGGAAGAAGCCCTCATTATGGCTGACCTTGGCGTGCAGACGACCATGGATATTGTGGAAAACCTGCGTAAACGTGTAAAAAGAGAACATGCTACAGATCCTTCTGTGATCAAGGATATGCTGATCGATGAGATCACAGCCATTCTGGAAGAAGGTGCAGAGGAAGCAGAAAGTCTGCCCAATCCTTCTGTTCTTTTGGTGATCGGCGTAAATGGTGTTGGTAAGACTACGACTATCGGTAAACTGGCACACAATTACAAAGAAGAAGGGAAATCCGTGATGCTGGCAGCGGCGGATACCTTCCGTGCGGCAGCCATCGACCAGCTGGAGATCTGGGGGGAAAGAAACAACGTTCCTGTCATCAAACAGGAAGAAAATTCCGACCCTGCGGCAGTTGTATTTGACGCGGTCCATGAAGCAAGAAAACAGAACGCAGACCTCTTGATCTGCGATACAGCAGGCCGTCTGCATAACAAGAAAAACCTGATGGAGGAACTGAAAAAGATCGCTCGTGTCATCGAGAGAGAATATCCCGCTGCCCATAAGGAAGTATATCTGGTGCTGGATGCAACCACAGGCCAGAATGCCCTGCAGCAGGCAAAACTGTTCAAGGAAGTGGCAGATATTACAGGTATCGTGCTGACAAAACTGGATGGTACAGCCAAGGGTGGTATTGTGGTTGCCATTAAGAGCGAACTGCAGATCCCTGTTCGCTACATCGGGGTGGGTGAAGGCATCCATGACCTGCAGAAATTCAATGCGGCGGAATTTGCCGGTGCATTGTTCGGCAAGGAGGCGTAAGGGATGTCTGATGAGATCAAAAGCTCCGTATATGAATATGGCGAACCGGAACAGAGGACAGAACGCAGACCTGCCGCAGTAACGCCCTACGAAAGAGAGATCTGCGAGCACATGGAAGCTCTGTTTCCCAAACGTGAAACAAGGGTGTATCGTGAGGTTGATTCTGAATTCCTGCATGTAGATGTTTTCGTCATGAAAGCACCCACAAAGAAGGATTTCCATGTGATCTATACCACAGGCATGAGTGCACTGTCCATGAACCTGCCCGCAGAATTTCTGCCCCAGTATAAGGATCTGGAACGAGCAGAACTGCTGCTGTTCCTGCCTGCGGAATGGGACATTCTAACTGGCTATGAAACAGATAAGGATGTGCCTGAACACCTCTGGTGGCCTGTGAAGCTGACAAAATACCTGGCTCGTTTCCCCCATGAATTCAAAACATGGCTGGGATGGGGTCATACTCTGCCAAACTCTGCGGAATGTGTACCCTATGATGACAGCACGAAACTCTGCGGTGCCATGCTGGGTGCCCTGCAGGAAAATATTAGCCTGTTCCATGCGGAGGATGGCACACAGATCAATATGTACTGCGTGATCCCTCTGTATAAAGAAGAAATGGAATATCAGAAAACAGCCGGTACGGAAGCACTGATGCAGAAACTGGCGGCACTGAATGGCTTCGGGATGATTGTATTCCCGGACCGTCCAAATGTATGTGAAACTGAATAAAAACAAACTTTCGGGGAAAGAGTGAAAACTCTTTCCTTATTTTTTTGAAAAGAATAGAACCTTTCCACTCTTTTTTCTCTCTTATAAGCAGATGTACATCAAAAAAGAAAGGAGGACTGCCTATGGAAGAAGCATTGGTCAGACGGCTGCAGGCAGGGGATGAAGAGGCTTTTGATGCGTTGTTTGCCCTCTATCGGATGCAGGCAGTGCGAACGGCAGCCTTGATTACCGGAGATGCTTCTCTGGCGGAGGATGTAGCACAGGAAGCCTTTGTACAATGCTTGTTACATATCAAAGAATTGCGGGCGCCGTCTTGTTTTCGGCCGTGGTTTTTCCGTACACTGACCCGCTGTGCGTGGAAATCCATGCGGGAAAAACTGCCGTCGGTGGACAGGAACAATGCTTTGGAGCAGGCGGCGGTATCGGAATCATACCCCAGTGAAAAAGCAGCAGCCTACGAAAAACTGTATCGGGCACTGGATGGCCTTGGCAGAAAGCAGCGCACCACTGTCATCCTCTATTATTTCAATGACCTTTCCATCAAGGAAATCGCTCAGGTTACAGGTTCGTTGGAAGGTACGGTAAAAACAAGGCTATTCGCAGCCAGAAGACGGCTGAAACAGGTGTTGGAGGCTGACGAGCAGAAGGGGGAAGTTGTTTATGAGAGAATTTGACAGACTGATGAAGCAGGCCTTGGAGAGAAAGGTACGGGACGTGAGACCTTCCGAACAGATGCTTGCAAATATCCGAAAAGAAACGGATGAGAAAAGAAAGGAGACTGGTTTTATGAAAATAAATATGAAGAAAATGGTAACAGCGGCAGCGGTGATCTGTGCATTGAGCGTAACATGCTATGCGGCAGGACAGTTGAGCAGTGTGGTTTCCCATAATGGGCCTGATATTGAAACTTTTGCAGAACTGGAAAAGGCAGAAAAGAAACTGGGATTTGATGCAAAATTTGTGGAAACCTTTGGAAATGGCATGACTTTCCAGAATGGCGGCACAGGGGAAACCTATGGTATGGACGAAGATGGCAATAAAACAGGTGAAAAATACAAAATGATGACGGTTTCCTACGCCGATGAAAAAGGGAATAAAGTTAGCCTAAATATCGATGGAGGCAGCCCTTATGCCGACGCAGGTGTGGAAGAAGCAGTGGGATACAGCACAGAGACTTATAAATTTGTCCCCACTGATTATGAACTGACAGAGGAAGATAAGGAAAAAGAAGCAGCAGGAGAATGGGTGATTTCCTGTGGTTCTGAAGAAGTAGAAATGATGCAGATGGAATACTATGGCTGGAATGATAACGGGATTTATTATTCTCTGGTAGGCTTTGACTGTGGTTTCGGCGAAGAAGCTATGGCGCAGATGGCGGCAGAGATCATGGCGGAATAAATACGAAGAAGTGTCGGCTTTTGTCGGCACTTTTTCTTTTTTTATGCAGGTAAATCGACAGGTTTCGCTGTTCCTCCGTTCTATAATCATAAGCATGGAGGAATCGTATGGAACAGACGCTTTACATAGATGTGGTTTTTCTGGTGACATGGGGGATGGACGCCTTTTTGCTTTGGGCGGCAGGAAAGATCGCCGGCTTTTCTGCGAAAAAATGGCGTGTTTTTTTGGGAGGATTCTTATCTGCACTGTTTTACTGCCTGCGGCTGTGTTTTTTCAGGGGAAATGGAGGATTTTTGTTTTCTCTGATGCTTCTGGGTGGTGGCCTTTTTATCGTTTATTATCCGAAACAGAGTCGAAACTGGCTGCGGCTTTTTGGTTCGGCTGTGGCAGCCTCTTTCCTGATGGGCGGTGGTGTGAATATGCTGTTTGCCATGACTGAGATGCAGCGGATATTTGGCCGGGGAATGGTCATACAGAAAGCATATCCGTGGTGGCTATTGCCTTGGTCGGTGGGGGTGGCATATTTTCTGTTGAAAATGGCGGGAAGATGGATGGAAGCCAATATTCAGCGGAGAAAGGAATACTGTACAGCAAAAATTCTTTTTCAGGGAAAAGGGATCGAGGGAAGGATGCTCATTGACACAGGGAATGGTTTGCGGGAGCAGGGACGAGGCGTGGCAGTGGTGCAGATGTCGGCGTTGCTGCCGCTGTTTTCCCGAGAAGAGCAGGTACAAATCCTTTTGGGAAATGTGGCAGGGCTGGACTGGATGTCCTATACCAGCCTGGGCAACCCTGATGGCAGGCTTTACGGCATACGGGCGGAAAAACTGGTTTTATCCTTTGGGGAAAAGCACGTCGTACATAACAATATTTTTGTGGGCATCAATATGGATGAATTTTCGGGGGCATACGAAGGACTGATACCCCCTTGCTTATTGGAGGAGGAATGAGGATGAAAGAGTGGAAATATCTGCTGTTCCTGGCGAAATATCATGCAGAAAGAGTATTGAGGAAAATGATCAATAAGAAAGAAGGGGTGTTTTATATTGGGGGCAGTGATGTGTTCCCACCGCCGCTGAAGTCGGAGGAAGAGATGATTCTGCTGGAGCGGCTGGGCGGAGAGGATGACATGACAGCGAAATCTGTTCTGATCGAAAGGAACCTGCGACTGGTCGTTTACATTGCCAGAAAATTTGAAAATACGGGCATCAATGTGGAAGACCTGATCTCCATCGGTACCATTGGTCTCATAAAAGCCATCAATACCTTTAAGGTGGACAAAAAAATCAAACTGGCGACCTATGCATCCAGATGTATCGAAAATGAAATATTGATGTATTTGCGGCGAAACAGCAAAATAAAAGCAGAGGTTTCTATTGATGAACCCCTGAATGTGGACTGGGAGGGCAATGAATTGCTCCTTTCGGATATTCTTGGTACAGAAAGTGATATCATCACCAAAGGGATCGAGGAGGAAGTGGATAGGGAGCTTTTGAATAACGCCATGGAAAAACTCAGTGGCAGGGAACGGAAAATCGTGGAAATGCGGTTCGGTATCCTGCCGGAAACGGAGGAAAAGACCCAGAAGGAAGTGGCGGATATTTTAGGTATTTCTCAGTCCTATATTTCCCGACTGGAAAAGAAGATCATGCGCAGACTGAAAAAGGAAATGAGTAAACTTATGTAAGCGGTTTGGCAATGCCAAACTGCGAGCAGTTTCTGTAAGAAAACAAAGCATTATTGGAATTGGTGAGTTGTTTTCTTACAGAAATGCCATTTCAAGTCCCGAAAGGGACTTTTTTAATTGTCAGCATAGTGCATCGGCTCAAAATCGATATTTTTCACTTTCCCAAAGCCGTTATCAAAATACTGCTGTGTGCCGCTGCGCCCATTCTTGCTGATAATATGGGTGCTTTCTCGGATGGACTGGCTGTTTGGGATGCCGTTCGGATTTTCTGTTATCTGCATGAAAATCATCCTTTCGTTTTCTTTTAGAATGTGTGAAAAAATGCATTTTCATGCGTTAGATGGCGAGATTTGTTTCGTATAATTCCTTTCGCAAAAGGCAATGGTAATAGGGAATCTTTGAGCGAATGGAGTGAGAGGATGGCTTATTACGGCAAGGTGGAAATCAGCGGTGTCAATACGGCAAATCTGCCTGTTCTGACAGGAACGGAAGCCAAGGCACTTTTCATAAAATGCAGAGAAGGGGACGAGACGGCAAGACAGCAGCTCATTGAAGGAAATCTCAGGCTGGTGCTGAGTATCATCAAACGGTTTGAAAACCGAAATGAAAATATGGATGATCTGTTTCAGATCGGGGTGGTGGGGCTCATCAAAGCCATCGATAACTTTGATATCACCATGGATGTGATGCCTTCGACCTATTTCTGCCCCATGATCATCGGGGAAATACGCAGATACCTCAGGGATAACAATACCATTCGTGTTTCCCGTTCTCTCAGGGACACGGCCTACAAAGCTCTGCAGGTGAAGGAAAAACTGATGGCACAGACGGAAAAGGAACCAAGCATTGAGGAGATCGCAAAGGAAATGGGCATGAGCAGGGAAAGTATCGTACTGGCCATGGATGCCATTCAGGACCCGGTTTCTCTCTTTGAACCCATCTATCATGATGGCGGCGATACTCTTTATGTGATGGATCAGGTCAGTGATGAGAAAAACGGGGACAGGCTATGGCTGGAAAATCTTTCTCTGAATGAAGCCATGCAGCATCTTTCCGAAAGGGAAAAGAAGATCGTGAATTTACGCTTTTTTGAGGGGAAGACACAGACAGAAGTCAGTGCGGAAATCGGCATCAGTCAGGCACAGGTTTCCCGTCTGGAAAAATCGGCACTGCAACATATGCGGAAGTACGTATGAACGGAAAATGGTAGACATTTTTCTTCTGATAAGATAAAATGAAAGAGAATAATGGGATGGTTTGTGGAATTTTGGTTTTCATCCCAAAATGAGAAAAGAATTTTATTTATCAGGAGGAATTTAAAATGAGAATTTTTGCAGAAGATACAGCGGCTCTGATCATCGACTTCCAGGAAAAGCTGGTGCCCGCAATCGCAAATAACGAAGAAATCGTTGCAAAAGCAGCTACATTCTGTGCAGGTCTGAAAGAACTGGGCGTTCCCATGGCGGTAACACAGCAGTACACAAAAGGTCTGGGCGATACAGTAGCTCCCATCAAGGAAGCCATCGGCGAATTTGAACCCATGGAAAAAATG
>JAFRZQ010000223.1 GCA_017442465.1 Anaerotignum sp.
GCAGTACAGAGGCGGTAAGGGTCTCAAAATTCACCAGCTGACAGAAAAAACCGGCGAACTGACCGGCGTTCTGATGATCGGTGAAAAAGATGAGCTGATGCTTATTACTTCCGAAGGCGTCATCATTCGTCTGCGTGCAAAGGATATTTCCAGCTACGGCCGTGTTTCTCAGGGGGTCAAACTGATGAATCTGGATGAAGGCGTTTCCGTTGTAGGTATTGCGAAGATTTCCGAAGAAGATATTGAAGAATCCACAGAAGAAATGGAAGAAACAGTGGAAACTGTGGATGAAACAGAAGTAAACGAATAAAAAATGTAGATAAACTGATTTTTCCCCTCTGGTATTCCAGAGGGTTTTTTTCTTATAAAGAATGTGCTAAAATAAAAGCAGCTTTGGAAGGAAAGGAGGAAACCGTATGCGTCGGCGGATTTATGATATGATCGAAAAAGCGGAAGTGAATGACAGGCTCAGTGCGTGGTATGACCGCTTTATGATCGTCTGTATTTTTCTGAGCCTGGTTCCCCTTTGTTTCAAGGAAACGAATGCAATGCTGAAGGTTTTGGATTATGCCACAGTGACTGTTTTTATCCTGGATTATGGTCTGCGCTGGTGGACAGCGGATTTTAAGCTGAGAGAAGGGAAAAATTCCTTTGTGAAATATCCTCTGACGCCCTTTGCCATTATCGACCTGGTCACCATTCTTTCCTCTTTGACACCGCTGAATTCCGGTTTCCGCGTATTCCGTGTCATCCGTCTGCAGAAAAGCCTGCGGGCATTGAAACTTCTGCGCTATTCCAAGGGATTTCATCTGATGGTGCGGGTGTTCCGTAAGGAAAAGGAAGATCTGCTGACGGTATTTTATCTGGTATTGGGCTATGTATTCCTTTCTGCTTTGGTCATTTATCAGGTGGAGCCCCATACCTTTGAAAATTTCTTTGATGCTATCTACTGGTCTACCATTACCCTGACTACAGTGGGCTATGGGGATTATGTCCCTGTGACCATGGCAGGCAAATTTGTAGCAGTGCTTTCTTCCCTGATCGGGATCATCGTATTTGCCCTGCCTACAGGTATCATCACAGCCGGTTATCTGGCAGAACTGGACCCTTCCCGTAAAAAGAGAAAAGATTGAATATAGAAGTCTTGTCTGTATCGACAGACAGGGCTTCTTTTGCTAAACTGAAACCAGAAAATGTAAGGATCTGAAAGGATGTGAATATAGATGGAAAATACAGCATTGACTTATCTTTGCCCCGATTGTCTTGCTTATCTGCGTTATGAAGGTAAGGAAGGAAAATGGGTCTGTGATTACTGCGACGGACGCTTCACCAGAGAAGAACTGGAACAGCGGGGTGCCGGCACGAAGCAGGATGATTATGAAGTGAAGCCTGCAGAAGAAGCGGCAGAGCCTGCGGTGGATGTTTCCTATCATTATGAGGAAAATGTGGAACTGTCCGAAGAGGATCTGAGCCATATGAAAGCCTATATCTGCCCTTCCTGCGGTGCAGAGATCGTGACCGATGATGTGACAGCAGCCACCTTCTGTGTGTTCTGCGAAAATCCCACTATCCTGCCCAGCAAACTGGAGGGGGAATACCGCCCTTCTGCCATCCTTCCCTTTGAAACCAATAAGGAGGATGCGAAAAAAGCCTTTCTGAATTTGTGCAAGGGCAAAAAACTGCTTCCCAAAGGCTATACTTCCGAACAGAGACTGGAAAAGATCACCGGTGTCTATGTCCCTTTCTGGCTTTTCGACTGCAAGGCGGATTTTGATTACCATGCCACAGGGGAAAACATCAGCACATGGACGGATACTCGTTTTATGTATACCAAAACAGACCTGTACCATATTCACAGAGCAGGACAGATGGAATTTGAAAATATCCCCCTGGATGCTTCTGAAAAAATGCGGGATGATCTGATGGATGCCCTGGAGCCTTTCCATCTGGAGAAAAAACAGCCTTTTGATATGAGCTATCTCAGCGGTTTTCTGGCAGAAAAATATACATATGAACCCAAGGATCTCTATGACCGCATGACCAGCCGTATCACTCCCGGCGTGGAAAACAAAGCTGGTGAAGCCCGCGGCGGATATCAGCGGGTATATGGTGTGAAATGCCACACGGATTTTTCTTCTGACAAACAGGCTTATATGCTGCTTCCTGTGTGGATGCTCATCAGCAGATATAACGGCAAGGAGTATCTTTTTGCCATGAACGGACAGACCGGTAAGATCGTTGGGGAACTGCCCGTCAGCAGCGGCCAGACAGCGAAATGGTTCGGTATCACCTTTATTATCACATTCCTTATTGCAATGGTCATCGTATTTCTGGTAGGGGGTGTGTTCTGATGAAAAAGAAAATGTTGGTTATCTTTACAGCCCTTTGTCTGCTGTTTTCTGCAGTACCTGCCTTTGGGGAAGAAATGGCTGTGCAGCGTGTCTTTGACTATGCCGACCTGATCTCCGAAGACGATGAGCGGGAAATGCATCTCTGGATACAGGATATGCAGGAAAACTGGGACATGGACCTGGCCTTTCTGACCACTTATGATACGGAAGGAAAATCTGTGCAGCAGTATGGTGCAGATTTTTATGTGGAGCATGACCTTGGTCTGGGAGAAAATTACGATGGTGTGATCTTTGTGCTGGATATGGGCACAAGAGAAGGACAGATCATCACCTGCGGCAAGGCCATTGATATCTATACGGATTATTATATCGACGTGATGTGGGAAAATATGGTGGGTTATCTTTCCGACGGAGACTATTACTGGGCTTTCTTTACCCTGTATACGGATCTGCACCAGTATGCGGCGGAATATGAGCAGTATCTCGAAAATCCGGAGGGATATGTTTCCGAATATCAGCAGTCGGATGCCTACCAGCAGGAAAAATTTTCTCAGAAAATTGGCAGGATATTGATGTTTACCGCCATTGCGGCAGTGTTTGCCCTTGTGGTGGCAGCAGTTGTGGTGGGCAACATGCGAAAAGCCTGCAAAAATGTGAAACCTTATACTGACGGCAGAGCCTATCTGAAGGAAAATGGCGTGCGTTATAGTGTAAATCGGGATACCTTTGCCAATACCCATACGGCGGTCATCCCGATCCCCAGAAAAGATGACGATCACCATAGCGGTGGTTTCAGCGGCGGCAGCTGGGGCGGCGGTTCTTCCACTTTCCGCGGAGGCGGCGGACGCAGCTTTGGCGGAGGCGGCGGAAAGTTTTAAGTTCAAACAATTGACGAAAAGTGGGAGGAATGCTACAATATAGCACAGGGCGAAAAATTAGTGAAAAATTGAGGTGTGAAAGATATGCATTTATTTCCCGCATATGGTGTTTTTGAAGTGATCCTGTCTTATGGGCAGATGATCTCTCTGTTTTTGGTCCTGATGATCTTTGAAGGGGTCATTGCAGCCAAAACAGAATCCAATTGGCCTGGCCTGGTCTTTATGTTTCTGATCGTGCTGCTGGGTGTCGGTATGGGTTATGCCTACCAGGATTTTTCTTTCTTCTTATACATGATGATCCCTGTAGTGATGTGTCTGTGTGCATTCATTTTTTCCAAGAGAAGCCGCAGAAAAAACATCGAACGCGGTGCAAGATATAACGAAGAAGGCGTCATCGAAAATGAGGATATTTTTGATGAAAACTGAAACAGAATGAAGAAACCTCCGGATCTGATGATCCGGGGGTTTTTTGTTTCTATTTTCCACCTTTTGTGCTATACTTTCCTGTAAAGACAGTTGTTTTTGAAAAAGGAGGGGAAGAAGATGAAGAAATTGCTGATACCGCTGTTTCTGGCAGTTTTTCTGGCAGGCTGCGGAACGGGAACCGGGTTTACTGTTTCTGCAGGAAAGGCAGAACCTATGGTTAAGACTGTGAAAATGGCAGTTGTCGGGGATATTATGGTCCACGATTATCAGTATAATGAAGCCTATGACCCGGCGACCGGGGAATACGATTTTATGCATAATTTTCAGGATGCAAAGAAATATTTTGCAGGAAATGACCTGGTTATCGGCAATCTGGAACTGACCTTCGGCGGCCCTGACCGGCCCTATGCTTCCTTCCCCTGTTTCAATACGCCGGACAGTTTTCTGGATGCGGTGAAGGATGCCGGATTTAACCTGCTGACCACAGCCAATAATCATAGCATGGATACAGGGAAAAATGGTGTCATCCGCACTTTGGACAAGCTGGACGAATATGGCATCGAGCATTTTGGCACCTATCGCAGTCAGGAGGAGCGGGATACGATTTTTTACAAAAACGTCAACGGCATTCGGTTTGCTTTCCTTTCCTATACCTATGGCACCAACGGTCTTCCTGTACCCGATGCGTATCTGGTAAATCTCATTGATGAGGAACAGATGGTTTCTGATATTCAGGAAGCCAGAAAACAGGCAGATGTGGTCGTTGTGATGCCCCATATGGGCAATGAATATGAATCTTACCCCAGAGATATTTTTGTAAACTGGGCAGACCTGATGTTTGAAGCAGGGGCGGATATCGTCCTCGCCAGCCATCCCCATGTGCTGCAGCGGATGGAATATCGCAAACTGGACCATGGCAATGGGGAGCATGATGGGTTTATCATATATTCCCTGGGGAATTTTATCTCTTCTCAGACAACACCTCCCAGAAATGCTTCCATAATCCTGCATCTGACAGTGGAACAGGTGGGGAATGCTCCCGCCAATGTGACAGAAGTTTCCTTTGTGCCTATCTGGACCCAGTTCCGCAATGCAGAAAATGAAAATCATTTTGTAGTACGCTCGGTAACGGAAAGACTCAGTCTTTCTCAGGAAGAAAAGGATCGTCAGATCCGCAGAAAAGACCAGATACGACTGGAAGAGATCCATCATGAAACGGCTTCCTTCCTTCTGGGCAGAGAAATTCCTCTCTCTGAAATGCAGGAAGAATACATTTTTCCGAAGGAGATACAGAAATAGCTATTGTCTTACAAGAAAAGACATGATATGATATTGTTCATAAAAAAATACAAAAGAAAAGAGGGCTTTTTATGAATGAAAGAGAATACCTGGCGGAATATGCCGCCTATCTGACGCGGGATCTGGGGAAAAGCAATATCTCTCAGAATCTGTTTCAGCGGTTCAAGGAACTGATCACCAGCGGACAGCTGCCTGCGGGATATATGCTGCCCAATGAAAATGTTGTCAGCGAAATTTTAGGAGTAGGCAGAAGCACCCTTAGAGAGGCCTATACCGCTCTGGCGGTTTTTGGTTTTATCCGCCGTTCCAAGGCAGGTACATATATCAATGAGATCGACAATATCGTAAATATTGCTCCATTCAGCATCACTGTGGAAAGTTCTGATCTGAGCGATCTGTTGGAGTTTCGCTATATGCTGGAGGGGGAAACGGCATCCTATGCGGCAAAGCGTGCCACGCCGGAGGATATTGCCCAGCTGGAATATTATTATGAAAAAATGAAGGAACACCGCCATGATGTGAATCAGTTTGTGGATTATGATGCCATGTTTCATATGCAGGTGGCCAATGCCACCCACAACAAGCTTCTGATCAGCACCATGAAGGCATCCAAGGACAGTTTTGAAAACGGCATTCGTCTTGCCATGAGGGAATCCCTGATCCAGAATCCCCGTGTTATCGATGTGACCATTGAGCTGCACGGAAAAATCATTGAATGTATCAAAAATGGTGATTTCCAGAATGCGTATACGGCGATGCGGGAGCACATCAGTTATGTAAATCTGACAGTGAAATATGGATAATACATCCAGGGCCTGAAGACATTTCTTCAGGTCTTTACTTTTCCTTGTTTTTCAATGACTCCTGTGCTAAAATAAATAGAGTATGTCCATTTTTCAGTTTGGAAATTTTTGGAGGTAAATTATGGATTTTAGAATAGAAATTGCAAAACTTCTGGCGGCAGCAGCGGATATCTCCGTGGAAGATGCGGCGGCAGCAGTGGAAATTCCCGCAAAAAAGGAAATGGGTGACTTTGCATATCCTTGTTTCCGTCTGGCGAAGGTGTTCCGCAAGGCTCCCCCTATGATCGCCAATGAACTGATCGAAAAAATCGAAAAACCCGATTTTATCGCGAAAATGGAAGTGGTTGGTGCATATATCAACTTCTTTGTGAATAAAGGCGTTTATGCAGAACAGGTGCTTTCCGCTGTTCTGGAACAGAAAGAAAACTACGGTAAAAGCGATCTGGGTGCAGGCAAAACAGTTGTTATCGACTATTCCTCTCCTAATATCGCAAAACCTTTTCATGTTGGTCACCTGCGTTCCACAGTTATTGGTAACGCTCTGTACAAAATCCACGAACAGCTGGGTTATGATGTAGTAGGTGTCAACCATCTGGGCGACTGGGGCACACAGTTTGGTAAGCTGATCGTGGCTTACAAAAACTGGGGCAGCAAAGAAGCTGTTGAAAAAGACGGTATTCAGGAACTGATGCGTATTTATGTAAAGTTCCATGATGAAGCAGAAGTCCATCCTGAACTGAATATGGATGATGAAGCCCGTCTGTGGTTCGTAAAAATGCAGGAGGGCGACGAAGAAGCGCTCACACTGTGGAAATGGTTCTATGAAGTTTCCATCAAGGAATTTGAACGCGTATATAAGATGCTGGGCGTAACATTTGACTCTTATGCAGGCGAATCCTTCTATAACGACAAAATGGACGCTGTTGTGGAAGAACTGAAGGCAAAAGAACTGCTGAAGGAATCCGAAGGTGCCATGATCGTTGATCTGGAAGATAAAAATATGCCTCCCTGTCTGATCATCCGTAAGGACGGCGGTACACTGTATGCCACAAGAGATATCACTGCCGCACTGTATCGTAAGAAAACATATAACTTCGATAAATGCGTATATCTGACAGCATTAGACCAGAATCTGCACTTTGCCCAGTGGTTCGAAGTAATCAACAAAATGGGTTATGAATGGCATAAAGATCTGGTACATGTTCCTTTCGGTCTGGTTTCTCTGGACAGCGGCAAGCTTTCCACAAGAAAAGGTCATGTTGTCCTGATGGAAGACCTCTTAAATCAGGCTTGTGCAGAAACAAAGAGGATCATCGAAGAAAAGAACCCCGATCTGGAAAACAAAGAAGAAATCGCAAAACAGGTTGGTATCGGTGCAGTCATCTTCAACGATCTGTATAATTCCAGAATCAAAGACGTTGTATTCAGCTGGGAAAGAATGCTGAACTTCGATGGCGAAACAGGCCCTTACGTACAGTATACCCATGCCCGTGCCTGCTCCATCCTCAGACGTGCTGGTGAACTGAACTTTGACGGCATTGATTTCAATCATCTGTCCGATGAAGCATCTCTGGATGTTTGCAAACTGGTGGAAGCATTCCCTGACAAGATCAAGGATGCAGCAGCGAAGCTGGAACCTTCCATCGTAACAAGACATCTGGTTGCTATCTCTCAGGCCTTTAATAAGTTCTACCATGATAATCCCATTTTGAGCAGCGAAGCAGAAGTAAGACAGGCACGTCTGGCAGTTGTTTTCGCAGTGAAGAATGTTCTGAAGGAAGGCCTGCGTTTGCTGGGTATCAACGCTCCTGAACAGATGTGACGCAAAAGCGTTTTCTAACGGCTGACCACAAAATGGAAGCTAGCTTACATTTTTGGGCAGACATTTGAAAACCTAACGACATGAGTATGCCGAAGGCATACGAATGACGGGCTTTTGCGAGCGAGAATTTTTGTATGATTATATTTCTTTGAAAGAAGGCGTATTTTTGTATGAAAAAACTGAAATTGATTTATAATCCTTTTTCAGGCAATAAAAGCTTTAAGTTTGATTTAGATGTATGTATTGGTATTTTTCAGGAAGGCGGCTATGAAGTACATCCTTTCCGCACCCTGAAACCCGGTGATATCGATCAGCATATCGCGGAAATGGACCCCAATTATGATATTATTGTAGCATCCGGCGGCGACGGCACGGTGAATATCGTCATCAATGCCATGCTGAAGCGTGGGCTGAAAACGCCTCTGGGCATCATTCCTTCCGGCACAGCCAACGACTTTGCCACATACCTGGGATTCAAAAGCGGCAATGTGGAGGATGTCTGCAGAACCATCGTTTCCACGAAACCTGTAAAGATCGACCTTGGGCTGGTTAATGAAGAAATTTATTTCATCAACGTAGTAGCCGGCGGCTATTTTACGAATGTTTCCCAGACCGTGGATAAGGATCTGAAAAATGCCCTTGGCAGTCTTTCCTATTATCTGAAAGGAGTGGAACAGCTGCCCCAGTTCAGAAAGATCCCTTACCGCATCACTACCAGCAGTGAAGTGATCGAGGAAGATCTGTATCTCTATATGATCCTGAATTCTGCCGGCACAGGCGGTTTTACCAATCTTTCTCCTGAGGGAACGGTGACAGATGGGGAATTTGAATTTCTGGCGGTAAAAGGGAAACCCCTTTATGAAATGACTCCTACCGTCGTAAAAATGCTGACGGGAGAACACATCCATGATAAAAATATCCTGTATCTGAAGGACAGCTATTTCAAGGTGGAGTGCCTTGATCCTACATTTAAGATCATGGAAACTACGGTTGACGGTGAAATGGGCCCTGATATGCCCTTTGAAATGCGGGTAGTGCCCAAAGTGATCCCTGTTTTCGGCAAATTCGATCAAATTGGCGAAAAGACAGAAAATCCTTTGATCGCCCTGTGGAAGAATGCAGGCCTGCCGACAAAGCTGTAACGTTTCACGTGAAACGTTATTTGAATGAAATATTTAAGAAAAAATTAAAGCAATGTTTCACGTGAAACGTTGCTTTTTTATTGCATGTGCATTATTATATATAGGTAAGAATTTATGTTAAGGAAAGGCGGTAAGCAAAATGAGCAAAGTAAGAGTCATTGCGGTGACAAATCAGAAGGGTGGCGTGGGCAAAACTACGACAGCCATCAATCTTTCCGCCTGCCTTGCAGCAGAAGGGAAGAAAGTCCTTGCCGTGGATGCGGACCAGCAGGGTAATACTACCAGCGGTCTGGGTCTGGACAAAAACGGCATTCCCGAAACCATTTATAACGTATTTTTGGGTGAAAAAACCATCAGTGACGTAAAACAGCCTACCTGTGTGGAAGGTTTGGAGGTCGTTCCTGCCAATATCAACCTGACAGGAGCGGAGATCGAGCTGATCGGCAACGAACGCAGAGAGTTTATCCTGAGAGAATCTCTGGAAGAAATCAAGGATGACTATGATTTTATCATTATTGACTGTCCTCCCTCTCTGAATATGATCACCGTCAATGCCCTTGTAGCGGCGGATACCGTTCTGGTTCCCATCCAGTGTGAATATTTTGCCCTGGAAGGTCTGGAACAGCTGTTACATACAGTCAATCTGGTGAAAAAACGCCTGAACCCCGATCTGGAGATCGAAGGCATCGTATTTACCATGTTCGATGCCAGAACAAACCTTTCTCTGCAGGTAGTAGAGGAAGTGAAACGTTCTCTGGGCCAGAATGTATATCGCACCATCATCCCCAGAAATGTACGTCTGGGTGAATCCCCCAGCCACGGTCTGCCTATCAACCTCTATGATCCCAAATCCAAAGGGGCAGAAGCATATCAGATGCTGGCAGATGAAGTCATGGAAAAGGAGTGGAACTGATATGGCAGTGAAGAAAAAAGGACTGGGAGCCAAAGGTCTTGGCCTGAATGCCCTCATCAATACAGAAATGGAGGAGATCAAAGCCTCCAAAAATGAATAGAAGAAAATTGACGAGGCTGTGCTGGAACTGGATCTGGATATGATCGAGCCCAACAGAAAGCAGCCCAGAAAATATTTTGACGAAACAGCTCTGGAAGAACTGGCAGCTTCCCTGAAAGCCTATGGTATGATCCAGCCCATCGTAGTAAAGAAAAATGGAGAGTACTATGAAATCATTGCTGGGGAACGCCGCTGGAGAGCTGCGAAAATTGCAGGGCTGACAAAAGTGCCTGTAGTAATCAAAA
>JAFRZQ010000224.1 GCA_017442465.1 Anaerotignum sp.
ATGGGTTTATCTTCTTCTGTCAGGGCATAAGGGTCTGTGGGGTCGCATACAACGGGTTCCATGCTCAGTTCAGTAAAGCCCAGATCTGCCATGTGGAACAGGTCTTTTGTAAAGTCCACATTATTATGTGTGAATGTACCACGCATATAGTAGTTCTTATCACCGCGTTTTTTCACGAATTCCTGGAATTTAGGCACGATGGTATCATAGCTGCCTTTACCTGCATAGTCTACACGCAGGTGGTCATGGACGTCTTTTCTGCCATCCAGAGACAGTACCACATTGTGCATTTCCTTGTTGGAATATTCGATCACTTCATCATCGATCAACAGACCGTTTGTTGTCAGTGTGAAACGGAAGTTTTTGTTATGGATCTTTTCCTGTTCTCTGGCATATTCCACTACCTGTTTGCAGACATCCCAGTTCATCAGAGGTTCGCCGCCGAAGAAGTCTACTTCCAGATTTCTTCTTGTGCCGGAATTTTCGATCAGGAAATCGATGGTTCTTTTACCCACTTCCAGTGTCATCAGCGCACGTTCGCCCTGATATTTGCCCTGGCTGGCAAAGCAGTAGGAGCAGTTCAGGTTGCATGTATGGGCCACATGCAGACACAGCGCCTTGATGACTGTATTTCTTGCCTTGAAATCAAAAGCAAGGTGTTCGTATGTATCAGGTGTGAAGAGTTTTTTTGCTTCTTTCAGTGCTTCAATATCTTCCAGACATTCCTTCACGTCTGCCGCTGTGATGTCGCTGTATTTTTTCAGCATTTCTGCTGTGATTTCTGCTTCTGTTTTGTTTTCCGCCACCATCGCAATGATATCATACGCCACTTCATCCACACTGTGGATGGAGCCGCTGCAGGTATCCAGCACGATATTGTAGCCGTTCTGTTTATATTGATGTACCATTTATTTTACCTCTTATCTATCACACGAAAAAAGGGCTGTTGTTACAGCCCTTTTTAGGTTTGCTCATTTTAATTTGCGATTACTGTTTTTCGCAAGGCTGGTTAGCTACGCCACAGGATGTTTTGCAAGCGGACTGGCAAGATGTCTGGCATTCGCCGCAGCCACCGTTCTGTACGGATTTGTTCAGGTCGCGAGTTGCGATTGTTTTGATTCTGCTCATATCATTTACCTCCCCTAAAAAGTTAATGGTTTTTTGTTTAAAAATAATTCTATCACATTATAACCCATCCAACAAAAAATATCAAGAAAAATCCTTGAGGGTTTCACCCTCAAACTCCCAGCAGGGGTATTGGGAACAACGTCCCCAAGGCCTTATGCCTTTCTAGCAAGGTCTTTCATCCAGTTTACAAACAGTTCTCTGTCAGCATCAAATGCAAAATGGCAGTTTCTGGGCTTATCCACAAATGTTCTGGGGTCTACGATGGTCTGGCCATCGGCAAAGCCACCGCTGATATCAATATCCACTCTTGTAAAGAACAGGTCTGTCAGCACTTCAGGATGTACCACTGCACAAACTGCCAGTGCATCATGTACAGGTGCAGAGTCGATACGTTCCATGGGCTGCAGCTGGCTGTATGCCATGATTCTGTGGTCTGTAAAATCAGCTACTGCATCCCCGACAGGATTCCCCATTGCTCTGAATTCCTTTGTATCATCCGTGCTGACACAGGCATTGTGTGTGGCATCCAGAGGCACCATACGAATAGGTACGCCACTGTCCATCACGATCTGTGCCGCTTCAGGGTCATGCCAGATATTGAATTCTGCCGCAGGGGTGCTGTTTGTTCTTCTGCAGCCGCCGCCCATCATTACGATCTCCTTGATCTTACCGCAGATCTCAGGCTGGATACGCATTGCCATCGCCAGGTTTGTCAGAGGACCAACGGGAACCAGTACGATATCGCCATCACTCTTCATCAGTGTGTCAATATAGTAGAAAACAGCATGTTCCTTTTCTACCTTGCTTGTGGAAGCAGGGATATCCAGATATTCTGTGTGCATGCTCACATCTTCCTTCATATCGCCTACTTTTGTACGCACGCCTTTGAATCCTGCATGTCTGTTGGGGTTCAGGTTACATACCATGGCTTCCCCGCAGCCTTTGTAAACAGGGAAATCTGCTTTCAGCAGGTCTTTCACACGCAGCGTGTTTTCTGTTGTGTTTTCCAGTGGTTTGTTACCTACTACCGTGCATACCGCCAGCAGGTCAATCTTTTCTTCCAGATACGCCATCATGATCGCCACTGCATCATCCGTACCTGTATCTACGTCCAGAATGATTTTGATTTTATCGCTCATATCTTTCATCCTTTCTTTTTTACAAAATTCTCTCTGCATCCATCATACTACTTTTTTGTCCTTTTTCATAGATTGAATGGAAACTATTTTTTCAGGAGTGGTTTTATGAGACGAACGCTTTCCCTTCTTCTATCCTTTACATTGCTTTTCGGCATCGCTGCCTGTTCCAGAGAAGAACCCATGACAGAACTGGAATCTATCCAGAAGCAGCTGGCTGAAATGAAAGGCTATGCTTGCACTGCAACGCTTACCAGAGCCTCCCACCGCGGCGAACAGACTTACGAAACCAAACAATACTACAAATCCACCGGAGAATACCGCCTGGAACTGCTTTCCCCCGAAAACGTTGCAGGAAACTATACCGTTTTCGACGGTGAACACATCTGCCAGTATAACCCCAAACTGGACAGCAGCATCATCAAAGACGTGCCGGAATCCCAGCATCGAAACGAGCTGTTTTTGGGGCAGTTTATCGCAAACTATATGCAGTCGGAAGGGGTCAGCGTAGAAGCCGCCGCCCTGGATGCATCCAGATGTATCGTTCTGGAAGCAGTCATCCCCGGAAAGGATGCGGATCTTTCCACAGAAAAGCTCTGGGTAGACCGGGAAACCCTTCTGCCTGTCCGCTTTGTTATTTATGACACCGAGGAAAAGGAGCGTTATCGCATGGATTATACCTCCTTCGAATTCGATCCCCAGTTTGACGAATCCCTTTTCACCATAGAGGAATAAACCTTCCTGCTCCTGGCAATACTGAAAACAGTCAGCAGGGAAGTTTCTGAAACCATACATATTTTCTTCCGCCGCTGACCAGACCAAACAGCGGAGTGTGAGAACATGATCGTCAGACGTGGAGATATTTATTTTGCAGACCTGAGTCCTGTGGTAGGCAGTGAACAAGGCGGCATCCGCCCTGTCCTCATCGTCCAGAATGATGTGGGCAATAAACACAGCCCCACTGTCATCTGCGCTGCCATTACATCCCAGATGAATAAGGCCAAGCTGCCCACACATATCGCCCTTTCCTCCGCCGTATATGCCCTGCCCAAGGATTCTGTCATCCTTCTGGAACAGATCCGTACCATTGATAAACAGCGGCTGAAAGAAAAGGTCTGCCATCTGGATGATGCCATGATGCAGCGGGTAGACCGGGGGCTTCTGATCAGTCTTGGGTTAAAATAAAACAGCGGATGCGAAACACTCGCACCCGCCTTTCTTTTATCATTTTCTTTTACTTACCAGCACCAGCCACAGGAAATACAGCGCAATAAACACCACTGTAAACACAAAAGCCTGCTGGATCGTTACTGCCTGGCCTGTCACCATCATCAGGCCATGGTAAAAAATACTGCAGATGCAACCGCTTTTGACTGCTCTGATAAAAAGTCCTGCAAAATTCATGTCTTTTCTCCTACCTTATTCACAAGTCAGCCCATTTACGTGGTTATGCACCCTCTGGATCAGGATATCCAGGGCCACCACATTCTGGCCGCCTTCCAATACAATGATATCCGCTGTACGCTTACTGGGCTCAACGAACTGTTCATGCATGGGTTTTACTGTTGTCAGATACTGTGTCACGACAGATTCCAGACTTCTGCCTCTTTCTTCAACATCTCGCAGGATCCTGCGCAGGATACGCACATCCGCATCGGTATCCACAAAGATCTTGATATCCATCTGATCTCTCAGATACGCATTCTGGAAAATCAGGATCCCTTCTACAATAATAACTTTTGTAGGTTTGATGATCATGGTTTTATCGGAACGATTATGTACCGTAAAATCATACACAGGGCATTCGATGGTCTTGCCTTCCTTCAGTGCCTGAATATGCTCGATCATCAGATCTGTATCAAAAGCATCCGGGTGGTCATAGTTGAGCAGACAGCGTTCTTCGTATGTCATCTCATCATGTCTTTTGTAATAATTATCGTGGTAAACCACAGTCACATCATCGCCAAAGCGTTCCTTCAGGCGATTTGTCAGCGTTGTTTTGCCGCTGCCTGTGCCGCCGGCAATACCAATGATCATAATATCCTTCATGTCATGACCCCCTTTTATCAGGATTCGTTTGTGCCAAGGATGATACGGATATCTGCACTGCCCACTTTGTCAGGAGCCACTTCTACCCTTGCATCATCAAAATATTTTACCAGGTCGGCACCAATGCCGCTTTCCTTCACCTGGATCCGTGTATAATCCATCTGCGCTTCATGATATGTGGTAGGGTCCGTCAGTCTGTAGCCTTCCCCTGCCAGTTTTTCTGTAAATCTGCCCGCCAGACCTGTTACATTGCCGCCATTGGAAACTTCGATCAGCAGGCTCTTTGTATCTACTGTGCTATCTTCATTCATTTCCGGTGCAATGCTATAGAATATGCGGTCTACCATTTCTCTGGTGGCTGCAGGATCATGGATAAAGTAGGAAGTGCCGCTGACATACTGACCGACACCGGGCAGCGTTTCCATACTCAGTTTGCTCATATCGATCTTTGTGATATAGTTTGCATATTTCACTGCATCCGTCAGGCTGACATCAGTTTCCACATATTTATACATGACCTTGATATAATCACCGATATTTTTCACAATGCTTTCGGTACTCAGTACTTTTTCTGCCAAAGCTTTCAGGAACAGCTGCTGCACCTGAATACGACCCACGTCACCGTCAGCATAACGACGGAAGCGCACCAGCTGCAATGCTTTATCCCCGTCCAGAGTCTGCAGGCCTTTTTTCAGGTCGATGGTGATATCGCCGGTATCACTCATATCCCACTTCATATCCTGAGGCACATCCACCTCAACACCGCCTACGGCATCAACGATCTCAACCAGTGCATCAAAGTCTACCTTTACATAATGATCGATGCTGATGCCCAAGAGGTCTTCCAGCTGCAGCATTGCCGCCTGCGGGCCATATTTTTCGCCGCCGTAAGCATGAACAGCGTTGAATTTCGTTACACCATAGCTTTTACCCAGCAGGTCTTCCACTTCATCGCAAACAGCTACGCGGGTATCTCTGGGAACAGAGATCAGATTGATGCTTTCCTGTTCACTGTCATAATGCACTACAAAAACCACGTCTGTTCGGGTACCATCCTTGTCCACCCCAAACACAGCCACATTTACTTTGATATTTCTTCCCAGCAATGCGTCCAGAATGCTCATTTCCCCCGCATTAGCCGTCATGCCATTGTTGGCAAAGGGCATATTCCCCGTCGCTTTATAATAGGCGAAGCAGGCACCTCCGGCCAGGACCACAAAGGCCAGCACGATGGAAAGCACGATTTTGAAAAACGTCTTCACCGGGTTGAATTTTCTTTTTCTCGGATTTCTTCTTCTGCTCATCAAATCCCTCACTCATTCGTCATATCATCTGCCGCAGGCTGAATGCCATGGATCCTCCAGTCGATCAGTTCCTTTGTTCCCTCTTCATCCATATCGAAATAGGAACCGCCTTCACCGGGAACCGTATCACTGGTGATCTTCGCAGGGTCAAGATCTTTCACATATTTTACATAGCCCAGAGCCTCTGTCACAGTAATATCACTTTCTGTACAATCCAGCACCACTTCCACCAGATCATCCAGTCTGCTCATCAGTGTTTCAGAACTACATACCTTATCGATCAGCGCTGTAATAAATTCCTGCTGCACTTCAATACGCTTCAGGTCTTTCTGGGCATAGCCGTCACGGAAACGCACCAGCTGTTCTGCCTTATCCCCATCCAGATGCTGCATGCCTTCTTTCAGGTTGATCAGCGGGCCGCCGGTATCCGTCATATCCCAGTACATATCCTGAGGCACATAGAAATCTACACCGCCCACGGCATCTACCACCTGTCTGAAAGCACTCAGATCAAATTTCACATAATAATCGATCTGAATATCCAGCAGGTCTTCCAGCATAGCCACAGAGAAGGTGCATCTGTTGCCTTCCCCCGCATAAGCGTGTACTTCTGTCAGCTTGCACTGGCCATATACGCCATTTCGGTTCGGCACATGGGCATTTTCCTTTTCCAGATAATCGATCATATCATCGGTCAGAACGACTCTCGTATCTCTGGGAACAGAGATCATATGCAGTTCCTTCGTTGTAGTATTAAAGCTGACGATCATATTGACATCGGCACGGAATCCATCTTCATCCGTCCCCAATACCGCTACGTTGATAACGTCCCTGATCTTTTCCTGATCGGATGCGGAAACCACGAAATCAGACTGTTCCGCCTTATCCTGCCACATATCCATTTTCACCCAGATCTTTGCCGCCGCATAAGTCCCCGCCAGGATCAGGATCAGTGCGATCACCATAAGGATGGATCTGCGCTGTCTTTTCTTCTGTTCGGCTCTGCGTCTGGCCATTCTTCTGCCTTTTTCCGCCCTTCTGGGGTCTACATATTCCGAAGAAACCATTCTCTGCTGTTCTTCCGGATATGGTGCCCGTGTCTGTCTGCGGCGCACCTGACGCTGACGCAGCTCCATATCATCAGAAGGTCTGCGTCTTCTTCGATATTCTCTCTTCTCACCCATGTTATCTATTCTCCCTCTATATATAGAGTATTTTTCCAATTCACAACAAATTATTATAGCAAAATGAAAGGTTGGTTACAATACAGAAAACCCGATATTATCCATTTTTTTGAGTCTTCCCCCAATTTTCGCTTTTATTCCCTCTATTATACACCATGTAACCGCAAAAAAAATGAACAATTTTCTTAATATTGCCGCCTTCCTTTACTTTTTCGCGAAATTCCCGTATAATCCGTATCTGTAAAGACAAATTTTCAAAGGAGGCATCGAAATGCCCGATCATAATAAAACAAAACCTTCATTATTATATAAGATAAAAAACCTGATGAACAAACCATTGGGGATTGCTCTGGCATCCCTGTTCTGGTCTGTTTTCATCACCGGGATCGTTTATCTCATCACCACAACGCAGATCCTGCGGGTAGGCTGGCGGATCCTGCAGGCACCTACCATGCTGCTGCTGAACATCCTGCCTGTTCTTCTGGTGATCCTGCTGCTGTTCTTCCTGACAAGGAAGCTGTTCTTCTCTGTCAGCTGTTCCGCAGTGCTGTTTATCTTCTTCGCAGTAACAGACCGTATCAAGGTCATCATGCGACAGGAGCCCCTCCTTCCCACCGACCTGACACTGGTAAAGGAAACGGTAGCGATCCTGAAAACCTTCCCTGTATATCAGCTGGTACTGATCGGGCTGATGCTGATCGCCTTTGTAGTACTGCTTGTCCTCAGTTTCCGCAAGTCCAAGCCCGTAAAACTGGCTGCAGCTCCCCGTGTCATCGGTCTGGTACTGGTCATCGCCTGTGCCTTCGGTGCAAACCAGTTTATTTATGCGGATAAAGGCCGTTATGACGCTTACCCCACAGTGGATAATCCCTATTTTCAGGTAAATCAGTACAACACCAAAGGGATGATCTATTCTTTCCTGCATCAGTACAATATCACGAAAATGACAGCCCCCGAAGGCTATGATGCAAAATATTTCGCAGATCTGGAAAATACCCAGTGGGCACCACCCGAAAATCAGGAATATCCCCACATCATCATGATCATGGGGGAAGCCTTCTCCGATCTGAGTGAAAATCCTCACCTGGACTTCACCGGTCACCGGGATCCCCTGCAGAACTGGAAGGAAATCTGTGCCAGCGACAATGCCTACAGCGGCCATGTGGTTGTAGCGAACTTTGGCGGCGGCACATCCAACTCCGAATATGATGTACTGACAGGCTGTGCGACCCGTTATCTGGATAATCCACTGCCTTCCTATAACTTTATCCACGGCGATTTTGACGGTATCCCCCGTCAGCTCCAGAAAGTAGGCTATGAAACCCTGTCTATCCACCCCGGTTATGCATGGTTCTACAACCGCCAGAACGTTTATCCCGATCTGGGTTTTGAAACCTGCTATTTCCTGGAAGACTCCTTTGATCTGGCGACCCAGGGCTACGGCGGTTACATCAACGAAGTGGTAACTATGGATAAGATCATCGACACTCTGGATACCCATATCAAAGAAAAGGACAGTCCTCTGTTCTCCTTTACGGTGACCATCCAGAACCACGGCCCTTACGAAAAGCACTATGGCACCCTGCCTGCAAACTTCTCCACAGACGTCCCTCTGGATGAAAACCAGACAGACCTCTTAACGCAGTATTTCGCAGGCGTCATTGATGCTGACGAACAGATCGGCAGACTAAAGGAATATGCCGAAAACTCTGATGAGCCTATCGTTCTGGTATACTTCGGCGACCACCTGCCCGGCTTCTCCAACGGTATGGAATTCTTCGACCTGCTGGATTACCCCATCGACGCCAACGGCACACCGGAAGAACAGCTGGCAGTCTATGAAACTCCTTATTTCATCTGGCAGAACGACAGTGCAGAAGCCCTCTGCGGTAATATGAGCGATCTGACCTCCAAATTGGAACTGCCTGGAGATGGCCTGATCAGCTCCCAGTTCCTGGGGACCACTGTTCTGGAACTTTTTGTCAATGGATATGAATCTCCTCTGCACCGGATGAATGACAGATTAAGACGGGAACTCCCTGTCTGTGCAAAGAACATTTACGTGGATGCAGAAGGCAATTACACCGAATATATTTCCTCCGAACAGCAGGAAATGGTAAAAACATTGAAAAACTGGCAGTATTACAAGCTTTTTGATGAAAAAACCCCTTAAAACAGAATATAAAAAGTTTCATGTCGGGAAATTTTTTCCCGACTTTTTTATATTTTTCAAAATTTGTATACAGTATTTACTTACATATTTTTCCATTTTAATTCACAATTAACTGGAAATTTCTTCCAAATCCTGCACAATATTTCCAGTTTTTTCCAGTTTATTTTTGACTATTATTTATTATGTACTAAAATAAATACATATTTTTCACCAAAAAATTGGTTATTTTTTTCAGTTTTTTATTGAAATTATGAAATATATGGTGTAAAATATCTTTGAATCTAATTGCTGTATTGATTTCTGTCTTGATATTCATTTTTATGCATCAAGGCATGAGGGAGGGAATCGATGCAGATCAAAATTTTCACCTGACGAAACTTTTCGTCAACAGATAAGAATGGGAATGGTTTCATTCCACGCAATTATCTAATTTCATTATGTAAGGAGGAATACATATGTCTACAACTGAAAATCGTGCCGAGTTTGGTTCCACCTTAGGTTTCATCCTGTCCGCAGCTGGTTCCGCTGTAGGTCTGGGTAACATCTGGAAATTCCCCGGCAAAGCTTACGCATGTGGCGGCGGCGCATTCCTGATCATCTACCTGATCATCGTTGCTGTAGTAGGTACATCCGTAATGATGGCTGAATTCACAATCGGTCGTAAAACACACAGAGGTTCTGTAGGTGCCCTGAGAATGCTGAATGAAAAATTCGCATGGATCGGTGGTCTGGGCGTTCTGACAGGTTTCATCATCGTATGTTACTACTGCCAGGTTGGTGGCTGGGCTATGTACTACGTAGCAGCTTACATCACAGACGTACAGACAGTATGGGCTGATCCTATGGCATACTTCCTGGGTATGCTGGGTGCAAACGGCTTCCCCGTTGGTGCACTGGTATGGGGCTTCATCTTCATGCTGCTGACAGCATTCATCATCAGCCATGGTACAGCTGGTATCGAAAAAATGTCCACAATCCTGATGCCTATCCTGTTCATCCTGCTGATTGGTCTGATGATCAGAGCATGTACACTGCCCGGTGCTTCCGAAGGTATCAAATACATGCTGCATGTTGACTTCTCCACAATCAATGGTACAGCTATTCTGACAGCTCTGGGTCAGGCATTCTTCTCCCTGTCCCTTGGTATGGGCGTTATGATCACATACGCTTCTTACCTGTCCAGCGAAGATAACCTGGTTTCCAACACAGGTATCGTTTGTGTACTGGATACTCTGGTTGCTCTGTTCGCAGGCTTCATGATCATCCCCGCTGTATTCGCTACAGGTATCGCTCCTGGTATGGGCGGCGGCTTCGCATTCGCTACTCTGGCAGGCGTATTTATGGCAATCCCCGGCGGTCAGTTCATGGGTATGCTGTTCTACTTCCTGCTGTTCTTCGCAGCTGTAACATCCTCTACTTCCATCCTGGAAGGTACTGTTGCATTCCTGACAGAAGAAAAAGGTATGGAAAGAAAGAAAGCTCTGGTTGGCTGCTGTATCATCATGGAAATCGTTGGTGTACTGTACCTGCTGTCTCAGGTTTACATGAACCTGAAAGGTATCTGGATCTCCAAAGACGGTCTGCAGTTCCCTATCTTCGGCGACTTCCTGGAATACCTGACAGACAGACTGCTGCTGCCTCTGGGTGCATTCTTCACAACATTCTTCGTAGGTTGGATCTGGGGTCCCGAAAACTCCATCAAAGAAGCAACAGGCGATGGCAGAAACAAATTTGCACTGGCTAAACCTTATGCATTCGTAGTAAAATACATCGACCCTATCGCTATCGGTGCTATCATCGTTGCTGGTATGGTATTCGGTATGTCCATTTCCTAATCAGAGGATTTGGAATAACCAAATTGCATAACATGTGCGACCTTAAGGTCGGAGGCTCCCCCTTCGACCTTTTTTATTGCAGTAAAATTATCCTAAATACTTTCTAAAAAATCCGTTCATATATCTTAACGTTATTTTCCCGGCATTTTAATAGCAATTCACAGTATTTTACGATATGCTTTTCCTATGGAAAAATGTAATTTTTTGGAAGAGCATATTTTTCTTTTTGCAAAAATTGCAGTAGTTTCTTGCGAGAGCAAATTGGTCGACCCTGCTGCATATCTATAAAAAGAAGGCAATCATCCATACCTTAATATGCTTTTACAGAAATATGCACATCCTGGAAAACAGCAATGTTTTCAAACTAGACAACTTTATAAAGGAGGAATACTATGTCTACAACTGAAAATCGTGTTGAGTTTAGTTCCAAACTAGGTTTCATCCTGTCTGCAGCTGGTTCCGCTGTAGGTCTGGGCAACATCTGGAAATTCCCCGGCAAGGCTTATGCTTGCGGCGGCGGTGCTTTCCTGATCATCTACCTGATCATCGTTGCTGTAGTAGGTACATCCGTAATGATGGCTGAATTCACAATCGGCCGTAAAACACACAAAGGTGCCGTTGGTGCTCTGAGAGAACTGAATGAAAAATTTGCCTGGATCGGCGGTCTGGGCGTTCTGACAGGTTTCATCATCGTATGTTACTACTGTCAGGTTGGTGGTTGGGCTATGTACTACATCGTAGCTTATATCACAGATGTACAGACAGTATGGGCTGATCCTATGGCATACTTCCTGAACATGCTGGGTGCAAGCGGCTTCCCCGTTGGTGCACTGGTTTGGGGCTTTGTCTTCATGTTCCTGACAGCATGGATCATCAGCCATGGTACTGCTGGTATCGAAAAAATGTCCACGATCCTGATGCCCGTTCTGTTCGTTGTACTGGTTGGTCTGATGATCAGATCCTGTACACTGCCCGGTGCTGATGAAGGTCTGGCATATATGTTCCACGTAGACTTCTCTACCATCAATGGTACTGCAATTCTGACTGCTCTGGGTCAGGCGTTCTTCTCCCTGTCCCTTGGTATGGGTGTTATGATCACATATGCTTCCTACCTGTCCAGAGAAGATAACCTGGTTTCCAACACTGCAATCGTATGTACGCTGGATACTCTGGTAGCTCTGTTCGCAGGCTTCATGATTATCCCCGCTGTATTCGCTACAGGTATCGCTCCCGGTATGGGCGGTGCGTTCGGTTTTGCTACACTGGCAGGCGTATTCATGGCGATCCCCGGCGGTCAGTTCATCGGTATGCTGTTCTACTTCCTGCTGTTCTTTGCAGCGATCACATCCTCTACTTCCATCCTGGAAGGTACTGTTGCATTCCTGACAGAAGA